>NZ_JBEYHT010000098.1:0-17911 GCF_040635425.1 Streptomyces laurentii
AGTTGGTGCCGGCGGCGTGGATGACCGTACCGGCGGCGAGGAACAGCAGCGCCTTGAAGGCGCCGTGCGTGAGGAGGTGGAAGACGGCGGCGGCCGGGTCGGCGCTCACCACAGGGCCTGGTGCCGGGTCGGCTATTGCTCGGGTGCGTCTTGGTCGCTGCCGGTGGCCCACTGCTCCCATTCGGAGGGGCGCCCGCGGCCGTCGAGGATGGCCTTGCGGCGGGACTGGGCGGTGGAGCGGCTGACGTGCATGGCCTTGGCGAGGTCGCCGTGGCTTGCGCCGGTCTCGGCGTGGGCTCTGATGGCGGCGTCGAGGATTCCGTGGAGGCGGGGGAGGAGGTGGTGGTCGAGGGCTTCGATGCCCGGTTCCCAGCCGTGGTCGGGGGTGGTGCCGGTGCGGAGTGCGTGGAGGGTGTCGGTGGCGTCGGTGAGCCAGGTGGTGAGGTCTTTGGAGGTCTGGTCGTCGGTGGTCACGAGTGGGTCCTTGGAAATGGGGCGAGCCCCCCGGAGCGTGGCTCCGGGGGGCGGGGTGGGTGGGTCGAGGGGCTGGTTACCAGGAGGTGCGGCCGGTGGTGCTCGGGCCCGGGTCGTTGTCGTAGTTCCGGCGGTTGGCCTCGTTGAGGTAGGCGTCCTCGGCGTCCCAGTCGCTGTGGTAGTCGGCGGCGTCCATGGCGGCGAGGCGGAGTTCGCGGTCGGACATCTTGGCCAGCTTCTCGGAGGTGATGTGCTGGTTGCTCTTCTTGAAGAACGCCATGAGTCTCTCCTGTGGTTGTTGGTGTACGGAACTTCGTACACAGAGAACTGTACGGACTTCCGTACAGGCGGGCAAGGGGGGTCCGCCCGTTTCCTGTTTCACGACGTCGTGGGGCTCACTGCGACACCCTTATAAGGATGCTGAGGCGAAGAAGGGTGGTTCCGGTGGTTCCGGTGGTTCCCTTGCAGGTCAGGGGCCTATTTTGCGGAACCACCCCGGTGGTTCCGGGGTGGTTCCCGGGGTGGTTCCCGCACGGGAACTCTCTTGGGAAGCACAAGGAATGAGGCCCCCGCCGGGTGTCGGAGGAGGCCTCGTCGGGGCTGCGGGTCAGGCTCGTGGGGCTCGCCCGCCGGCGGCGGTGTGGGCTTGTGGCGTCATGACGTCGTGGGACCACCAGAGAGGGTGAGGCGTGTCCACTCCCCGACGCTCAAGGCCGGCGGGCACGACGAAGGGGACCGCACCGTGTGGTGCGGTCCCCTTCGTCGTGGTGCGGGGGGTCAGTGGCGGTGCTGCCCTTGGGCCGCTGCCTGCTGGGCCTGGGAGTCACATTCGTCGGGCCAGTGCCCCTTCCAGGGGTCGAGTGCGCCGGGCCGGTTGAGGCGGGTGTCGCCGCAGTCGGGGCACGTGTCGATGGTGGTGCCGGGCGGCAGATCCAGGGCGGCGTCGGGGGTCATGGTCGTGCTCCTGGTGGTGGTGGTCGGGATGTACGGGGCGCCGTACTCGGGGGTGGGGGCACTGGTCATGGGGGTGGTCTTCTCCTGGTTGGGGGCCTCGGTGGTCATTCTGCACCTCTGGAGGGCCCGTGCGGGGCCTGGTCACTCGATGGTGTGGTGGGCTCGTGGCGTCGTGACGTCATGAGCCCACGAATGGGTCCGTACTGCGGGGATTGGTGTACGGAACCTCGTATACGGAGGACTGTATGGACTTCCGTACAGTCAGGCAAGGGGGTCACCCGATTGGTGGGCTCGTGGCGTCATGACGTCGTGGGACCACCATGGAGGGGTAGCGGCGGGCTGGGATGATCGGGCGGTGACGACGACCCGAGACCTTCGTGAGATCGAGCGGCTGCTGACCGGGATGGAGTGGGTGCCGACCCGGGACGAGTTCAAGCTGGGCTGCGACTTCATCGACGCGGAGTATGACGCGGTCACCGTGGCCGCTGCGAGGGGCTACCCGCGGGGCAGGGGCCGCTGGGAGGTGACCACGCTGGAGTACCTCACGGTCGTGAGCCTTGTTGTCGAGCGGGTGGAGCGGGAGTTGCTGCCGGCGGCGCGCGCTCGCTTCCCCGGCGGGTCCCCGATGGTCGACCTGGTCGAGCTGATGCTGGCGGCGGCCGTCCCGGTGCTCCCGTACGCGCGGCAGCTCCAGGAGGCGTGGGCCGCCGGCGGGCCCGAGGCACGTAGGGGGGAGACGGCCGACTACCGCGACACCCAGCCGTGGGAGGACGCTCTGCTCGGTGACGGGCAGGAGGTGGTCAGCCTGTACGCGCGGACGGTGAGCGTGATCAGGTCGGTCCTGGTCGCCGTGGTGACCGGGGACATCACCCACTGACCCGGCGGCCCCGACCGGGGGCGGGGAGGGAGCACGCATGTCCATGACGCTGTATTACGGGATGACCGTCGACGTCCGGTACTTCTCGGAGCTGACCCCGGCCGACGTCGACCGACTCCACAGGGAGGTCCACCGGGGCTTCCTGTGGGCCAACCCGGGGCGGTCTGCGGAGTACCGGCCTGGTACCCGGGCCGAGACGTGGTGCCACGCGCTTTTGCCGGATGAGGTGTGGGAGGAGTCGACGGCCGTGCATGAGGCGGTGCACGTGGTCCTGGCGCATCTGGTGGGCCTGACCCCGACCCGGGTCTCCCTGGCCGGGAACAGGGTCGATAGCGCGGCCGGCGGATACAGCTCGGTGGGGACCGCCGATGCCCAGGAGGTGACGCTGGTCAGCGTGGGCGCGGTGCCCTACCAGCTGGCGCGCTTGCAGCGCGCGGGCCACACGCACCCCGAGCTGGGCAGGTGCTTGCGGGAGCTGTGCGGCCTCGGAGATCTGATCAACGCTCAGCGTCTCGTTGCCGACGGCTACATCACGGACATCGGCCAGGCCCTGGTCGACGCGGCTGCTCTCCTGGCCGATCCCGCCGCGCAGGCCGCCGTCGACACCCTTACTCGGGAGTTGCTGGCCGAGCGCCGCCTCGACCAGCAGCAGATCCATGCTGTCCTCAACGGCCATCGGCTCCGGAAGGGCAGGAGAGGCGTCTGGATCCCGGGCCGAAGGCTGCCGATCCTGCCCGCATCGCCGAGCCGGCCGCTCCCCCGGGGCTTGCCCGACGCCTCCATATAGATGTTAGGGCGAACAAGGGTGGTTCCGGTGGTTCCGGTGGTTCCCTTGCTGGTCAGAGCCTCGCCAGCCGGAACCACCCGGGTGGTTCCGGGGTGGTTCCCGGGGTGGTTCCCGCACGGGAACTCTGCGTGGAGGGCAGAGCGGGTGCAGGCGGAGGAGCTGCCCGAGGCTCTGGCGCGGTGGGCCACAGTCCTGGGCTGACCGTCCCGGCGCGTGCTGGATCGCGGCCGTGGTCGTTGGTCCGGGCATGGACGACAAGACCAAGACCGAGACCGAGACCGAGACCGCCGCGGACGAGTTCGCAATGCTTGAGGCGCGGATGATCCGGACCGCGCTCACCGACGCTGAGTGGGCGGAGCTGATCCAGTACCGGCCGAGTCTCCCGGCCTGGCTGGAGGCGTACGGGCGGTGGGCGGCCGAGGTCGAGGCGGCGGCCGGGTGACGGCGGTCTGGTCGTGCTCGACGTCCTGGTGCTCGACGTCGTACGGCCGGGACGGGCCCCCGGGGCAGCCCCGGGGTAGCCCGGTCGATGCAGGTGCAGCAGGAGGCCCCCACCGGCACGCGGCGGGGGCCTCCTCGTCTGGGCGGGTTCTAGTCCCGGGTTTGGGAGAGGACCGGGAGGTCGGGGCGGAGGTCGGTGAGGTCGGCGTGGGTGAGGGAGATCTCGGTGGATGCGGTCGCGGTGAACCGGGCGCCGCAGCCGGCCTCTTGGCGCTGGGCGCGGGGGTAGCCGGGGGCGACGCGGTGGTGGTGGGTGTCGGAGAGGAGGGCTCCCTTCTGGCAGTGAGAGCACCGGCTGCGGTAGGCGCCGACGAGGAGGGTCGCGGTCTGCTCTTGGAGGGTGGACTCGGTCATGTCTGGGCTCCTGGGTGGGATATGGGCCTCGGGGATCATCCTGCACCCCTGGAGGGGCCTTGTGGGGCCTGATCACCTGAAGATGCGGTGAGTCCGTGGCGTCGTGACGTCACGACGCCACGAAGGGGGCCCGCACCGTGTGGTGCGGGCCCCCGGGATCGGTTTGGTCAGCTCCAGGTGACTGCCTCGATGTTGGACGCGTAGACGTCCACGATGTCGGCGGCGGGGCTGTCCCAGACCTCGGCGATCAGCTCGCAGCAGCGGGTCCAGTTGCCCTTCTCGTGAGCGAGGACGAACTCCTTGACCGAGGAGCCGGTGAGGGTGCCGCTCATCTCGCCGTACCACTTGTTGGCGGAGATGACCCAGTCGCCGTACGCGCTGGCGCTGATGCTGGACGGGAAGTGCCGCTCCTTCTCGGGTGCGGCCGGACCGCCGCCCGCGGCTTCCGGCTCTTCGGCCGGAGGGGCGGACGGCGGCGCGGACGGCGCCTCGGGCGGTGCCTCCGGAGGCGCCTCGGCCTCAGCCTCAGCCTCAGCTTTGGCCTCAGCTTTCTCCTTCTTGGCCTTCTCCTTCTTGGCCTTGCCGGTGACCTTGTCGGCGAGCCGGCCGAAGAAGCTGCGCTTCTTCTCCTCGGCCGGGGCCGGGGGCTTCTCGGGGGGCGGCGCCGGTGCCGCCGGTGCCGGTGCCGCCGGGGTCGGTGCCGCCGGGGTCGGTGCCGCCGGGGTCGGTGCCGCCGGGGTCGGTGCCGCCGGGGTCGGAGGCGTCTCCGGCGGGCCTTGTTCCTTGTCCTTCTTGCCGAAGGGCTTCCACCACTTGGCCATGACTGGTCACTCCCCCCGCTCTGCGGTGTACTGCTCGATCTTCTTGTGGATGTAGGCCTTGCGGGTCTCGGTGACCTCCGCGAAGAGCGGCAGGAAGTCGGCCATCGGGGCGGTGTTCTCCGCCGTCCACTGCCCGCCGAGGGAGCCGAGCTGCATGGCGGCGGGCGCCGCCAGCTCGGGGTCGGCCTGGTCGCTGGCGAACCCGGCGGCGTCGACGTTCACGTAGAGGGGGGTGACGCCCTCCTCGCGGGCGAACTTCACGAGGTTGCGGTACATGTTCGCGGTCGCGTGGCTCAGGAGCATGGACGCCCAGTCGGGGCGCCAGTAGATGTCCTTGGCGTAGGGCTGGCCGGTGGTGTGGTCGAGGCGGGGGCCGTCGGCGCGGGCGAGGTAGCCGCGGAAGGACTGGTACATCGAGCCGTTGAGCTGCTTGGCGAACTTCGCGCCGGGGCGGCCGGCCTCGATCGCGGCGACGATCCGCTCGCGAGAGGTCTTCACCTTGCGGTAGAAGCCCTCCAGGGCCCGCTTCGAATCGGTCCAGACCCAGGCTTCGAGGACCTCGGGCCGCCAGTCGGGCCACAGCTCCAGGAGCAGGTCCATGCTCGGGGTCGCGACCCAGTAGCCGCCCTCGACGGCCTCCTTGAACAGCAGCGGCGGCAGGCCCTCGATCGCGACCGTGCCGGGGATCTCGGCGATCCGCCAGTACCCGGCGAACCGCTTGTCGTACGTCGCTCCGTCCTCGAGGTGGACCGGCTCGCCTACACCGAGGCGGACGTTGCTGAATGCGGGGAGCCAGGCCGCGGTCTTGTCGTACTCCTGGATCCAGGCCGCCGCCCGCTGGGCGGAGGTGAAGGCGGACAGGGGCTTCTCCCAGATCTGCGGGACCATCGTCGGGATCCGCCCGGAAGGGTTCTTGGGGTCGGCCGGGGGCACCAGGCGCCGGCGGACGGCGTCGCACAGGACGTCGGTGCGGCC
Source organism: Streptomyces laurentii (assembly GCF_040635425.1). Lineage (NCBI taxonomy): Bacteria > Bacillati > Actinomycetota > Actinomycetes > Kitasatosporales > Streptomycetaceae > Streptomyces > Streptomyces laurentii. The sequence goes on from NZ_JBEYHT010000098.1 coordinate 5,744, forward strand.
GGTGCCGCCCGCGAGGTCTTCGGCGGTCTTGTTCGGGCTGCCGTAGTAGGGGTGGACCTCGGGATAGTCCTGGTTGCCGTGGGCGGTGGACAGCGTCCAGACCATCAGCGTGTCCAGCAGGACCTCGGGGGTCTCCGGTCCGCCGAGGCCGCCGAGGCGGGGCGATCCGGCCTTCTTGATCCGGTCCTCCCAGGCCGGGACGGCGACGGACAGCCGCCGGTCCAGCCCGCTCTCGTCGGCCAGGACGAGAGTCATCCACGCGGACAGCGCGGCCTCCGAACGCATCTCGGCGATCGGCCCGCCCTCGGCCGGGGTGGCCCAGGGGTGAGCGACGGGAGTCTGCGCGCCGGGACGGCGGACGTACTCGTCCGGGCCGACGCCCTCGGCCGCCCGCTTCTGGGCGATCCCGAGCGCGATCCGCTCGCCGAGGGTCGGCAGCCCCATCGAGGCGAGCGCTTCCTCGTGGAGGTAGAGGGTCTTCAGCCCGTACGCGCGCATCAGCGCGGGCACCTGGTCGACGTGCGTCGGCACCGGCACCGTCACCGGCTGGTGGTTGGGCAGCAGCAGGCGGCCGTCGCCGAGGACACCGAGCCGCAGCGCGGACGCGGTCCGGCCCTTCGCCCGCCGCACCAGGTCGGCCCACGACCGGTCACACCCGGCCTCGTCCGGCGACGTGAGCCGGGCCGGCGGGTACAGCGGGGCGACCCGGGCGTCGGGGGCATCAGCGCGCGTCGCCGATGCCCCGTCCAAGGCGCCGTTGCCAGTGCTGTCCTCGGGGGTGGTTCCGTTCTCCTTAGAGATGCTGAACAGCTCCAGGGTGGTTCCGGTGGTTCCGGTGGTTCCCTCGCTGGTCAGAGCCTCGCCAGCCGGAACCACCCCGGTGGTTCCGGGGTGGTTCCCGGGGTGGTTCCCGCTCGGGAAGTCCGATCCGCCACCACCCTCGGAGCCGTCCTCGGAGCCCTCGTCGAGCTCCGGGTCGCCGAACAGTTCGGCGGCCTTCCGGACGTCGAAGCAGTGCATCCTCAGCCCCAGGCCCTTCCCCCGGATCGCTTTCGGGAGCTGGCGCTGGGCGTGCTTCCCGAGGCCCCGGAGGTGGACGCCGAGGTCGTCCAGGGCCCGCAGGGCGGCCGTCAGGTTGTCGATCTCGACCGAGGCGGCGGCTTCACGGACGGCGGGGTCCACGACCCACCACTGGCCCTTCTCGGAGTCGGTGAAGCCGCGCAGCCGGCGGAAGCCTTCCTCGGCAGCCGAGGGCAGCTTGTCCAGTTCGGGGAAGGCGGTGGACTCGATCCGCAGCGCGTCGAGCGCGTTCCACAGCTTCTCGTGGTCGGAGAGGTTGGCCTCGTCGGCGGCCTCGATGGCCTTGCCCAGACGGCGGGCGGCCTCCTGCTCGGCGGCCTGGCCGAGGCCGGGGACGCCGATGGCGACAGCGAGCATGTGAGCGCCGACCACCCACGCCATGTGCAGTTCGGCGATCGTCGCGGCGATGCCGCCGCCCGCCGGCCGATGCTTCGCGCACAGCCGGAGGTGGAGTTCGCGGATCTTCTCCAGGTTCTTCGGCCGGTACATGTCCTTGGCGATGGCCCACTCCAGCGGCCATCCGCCGTGGTCCTTGGCGAGGCGCTTGAGGCGCTTGGACAGGTGCTCGGCGCTCTCGTCGTCGGGGTCGGCCTCGGTGCCCTCGGAGGTCACCATCAGGTTGGGGAAGAAGGGGGCCTGGAACTCTTGGAGACGGGTCGCCAGGTCCTCGGTCTGCCCCTCGAACTTCAGCGGCTCGTTGCTGGTCGACAGGGCGAAGGAGTGCCAGAATCCGTCGTTCTCCCGGGGCGAGCCGTCGGCGGTGCCCATCGCGCGGACGGCGCCCGACACCATCTGGGAGATCTCCCGGGAGGACTCCTTGATCCGGCGTCCGGAGCTGGAGTGCTCGTCCAGGCCGATCGGCAGGAGGCCCCGCTGGCGGAGGGTCTGGGTGATTCCCTGCTTGGAGCTGTTCCAGGTGATGAGGATCTGCTGACGGCGCGGCTTGATGTCTCCGACCAGGGCACACGCCACGGTGGCGACGGTGGACTTCCCCTGCTGGCCGGGGCCGTGGCAGTTGCCCATGTGACCCAGGACGTCGAGGTAGTCCAGGACCGGCCCGGCGAAGAACGCGCCCATGACGAGGGCGCTCTTGCCGCAGGCCAGCGTCCACAGGCCGATCTCTTCCCAGGCGTCGGTGGCGGCCTGCTCGGTCCCGCGCAGTGTGCGGTAGCCGAGGGTCTGGGACTCGGCGGTCGGGAAGATCAGGGTGCCGTCGTCGTCGTAGTGGGTGCGGGCGGGCACCTCGGGGGCCTGGTCGCCCTGCTCGCGCATGATCCGCGCGTAGGCGTGGCGTTCGTCGTTCCCGGTCGGCCGGCGGTTGCCGGTCTTCGATGCCCAGGTGCCGCGGTCCAGCTCGTCCTCGGTGATGATCCGGGGCTTCTTCTGGCGCCGGCCGCGCGCGAGGTACTCGGTACGGATGTACTCGCCGTCGTCGGTGACGTGCGCGATCGTCGCGGTGATCTCGGGGACGTACCCGATCAGGATCGGGTGGTCGTCCGGGGTGGGCTGGAAGAGGATCGAGCGGGTCCTCTCCTGGAAGAGCCACCCCCGCTTCATACCCGGGATCGGGCGGCACCCCGGGGGGAGTCCTCCCTGGCCCAGAGGTCGTACATTCCCCTTGCGCGGCTTCTGCTGCGGCGCCTGCTGGGGGATCTCGGTGGTCGTGCTCACAGAGTCCTCTCTGCGGCCCACCACAGGAGTGTGTTCTAGAACAACCAGTTAGGTAGGGAGAAATCTCCCCACCGCTGGCATACACTCGGCGATGGACCTATCGGCTTGGTCAACGTGAGCCCGCTTTCCGGATTTCGACCCCTCGTCCTGGTTTCGACGCCAGTGGAGGGTCCGGGGCGGGTTTTCGCGTTGACCGGGTCTTTTTTTGGGTTTATGGATCTTGTTTGACTGTTCGTGCAGCTTACGCCTGGAGCTGGATAGCCCCAGAAGCTTTGGCGGGTTCGAGAGCCAAGTCGTTGAGGATGACGTGACTCCTCCGCTGCCCGAGCCAGCCAGACTTCCTGTGAGCGGGCGCCTCGGTCCGTACGTGTTCGAACCCGAGGGAGTCGTAGTAGCGCTGGAGGCCGGTGGCGGTCCGCCAGCAGTCGAGTCGAACCCAAGCTCGGCCCTCCAGCGCTGCCAGCCGACAAGCCCAGTCGATGACGAGGCTTCCGATGCCGAGGCCGGAGGAGTCGCGGCGGACCATCAGCTTGTACAGGTAGAGGCCCTGTTCAGGTCGGTCGGCCGCAGTCCAGAAGTCCATGTCTGCTGGCCCGCGGCTGACGGTGCCGAGGGTGAGGTCGCGGGACTCGTCACGGATCAGCCAGGTGCGGCCCTCATCGATGGCCACCCGCCACTTCGAGATCGCGGCGGCCCCGGTCTCTCGGTCGGACCACTGGTCGGATCCCTGTGCGGCGAGCCAGTTCTCTGCCTCGGTACGGAGCGACATCAGGAGGGTGATGTCGTCGGTGTTAGCGGGCTCGATGGTGTACGGCACGGTTAGACCTCCATCTCGTAGACAAGGCGGTGCCGGTCCCCGGGGGCGATGGTGACCATGACGCGCACGGGGCCGGCGTCGCCGTACCCGATGCGGATGTGTTCGGCCACAGGCGTCCCCGGGGGGAGCTGGAGTTGCTCGGATTCCTGGGGTGAGGGCATCCGGACGCTGATCTCGTCTCGGATGCGGAGCTGCGGGTGGCCGATCGCGGAGAGGATGCCGCCGGGCAGGGAGACATCGCCTTCCTCGAGGAGGGGGGTGCCCTCGGCGATCGCCATGGGGAAGCTGCTGGTGGCGAGTTGATACGGCTGACCGTCCACGGTCCGGAGCCTTATGCGCTGGACTACCTCGGAGCCCACGGGGATCTGGAGCCACCCAGCCACGTCGGCATCGGCGGCCTCCAGGTGCACGGTGACGCGCTGCTCGGGGTCGCGACCAGCGTCACGGATGGCGGTCGACCAGTCGTCCCCAGCGGCTGAGTCCCGCCGCTGGCCTCGCTCGAACTTGGTGAGGTTCCAGGTGATGGGGCGGCTTGCCCGGACGCGGCGCCGGCCGCCTTGCTCGCCGATGACGAGTCCCTCGCCCTTCAGGATGTCGATTCCCGAGCCCACGGTCTTGAGCGTGACGCCGTACAGGTCGGCGAGCTCGCGGCTGGTCGGCAGGACGTCGTTGGGCTTGAGGGTCCCGGACGTGATCTGTGTGCGCAGGTCGTCAGCGATGGACTTGGCCGTAGCGCGGCGGCGAGGGGTCGGTGTGGTCATGAGGTGGAGAGTACACCGATCATCAAGTTGAGTACACAAGTCGCGGCCATGTTTCAGGCAGTCAGACCAACTTGGGTACTCAACACTTGACGGTGGATCACCCAAGCCCTTACGGTCTGTCGTGTCGCCGCAACTTAGGTACTCAAGTGGTGGCGAGCGAGAACGCATGCGGCCCTAGTTCGGTATCTCACCACCGGACTAGGGCCTGAGATCACCCCGTCTGATTTGCCCAGAAGGGAGCGATCCTGTGTCGGATCGTATCGAGCACGTGCAGATGCCGCTGTTGGCGGCCACCGTTTTCATGGCCGGCCCCGAGGGCCTGGCCGTCATCGACCTCGTAGCCGTCGAGCGGGCCGTCTCCGGCACCCGCCGTGGTGCCCGCCTCACCGAGGACGAGGCCCGGTACGCCGCGAGCGTCCTGCTGGACGCGGGCTTCGCCGCGTCGGTCGTCGCCAGGAAGGTCGGCTACGACACCCCCAAGATCCTGAAGTGGTTCCCCGAGCAGGCGAAGACCGCGCGGCTGGAGCCCATCCGGTGCGGGACGCCCCGGGGCTACCGCGCTCACCTCCGCAAGAACCAGACCGCGTGCGCGGACTGCAAGGCCGCAGAGGCGTACCGCCGCCGGACCCGGTTCTCGGGGGTGGCGGCATGAGCGCCTACGACCCCGCCGCCGAGTCCGCTGCCACCGAGGCCATGGCCCGCGCGGCGGAGGCCGCCGCTGCCGCCGAAGCCGCCCGCCAGGCCGCCGAGGCCATCCGCGCCCAGCAGGCCGCCGCCGGGGGTGCCCGATGAGCGGCTGGTTCGACCCGCGCAGTGAGACCCCCGCCGACGACGAGGCCCGCACCCGCCGCCTCCTGGACGCCGCCGCCGACGCGTTCGACACCGCGCTCATCCCCGACCGGGACGCCGTGGTGACCGCCTTCGAATGCATCGTCTTGGAGGGCCTGCTGACCGACGTCCAGGTCGCGGTCTACCCGCCCGCCGACCACACCTACCCGAAGAAGGGCTGACCCCTGATGAGCAAGCAGACCGACCGCGCGATCCGCGAGGCCGTCGCCCGCCTCGCCCGGATCCAGCGCCGCGACTCCACCGCGCTGTCGGGCGGCGAGGCCGCCCGCTACTTCGGAGCCTCGGCCGTCTCCCTCACCCAGGGCATCCGGCGCCGCAACGCGCCGATGGCCGACCGGGCGATCGACCGGATCTGGGCCGACGCCGAGGCCGTCGCCGCCGCCGAGCTGGCCGCCGCGCAGCAGGCCAAGGCCGCCGAGATCGCCGCCGAGGCCGAGCGCCGCAGCTCGAAGAAGAAGGGGTGGTGGTGACCGTGAAGAGCCTGATCGCCCGCCCGCTGGTGTGGCTGTGTGCCCACACCGACGTGCTGATCGTCCTCCTCGTCACCCTCGGCGTCGCCGGTCCCCTCAGCGAGTCCCTCGTCGCCGTCGGCGTCGACAAGGTCCAGGCGTACGTGGCGGTGCTGCCGGTCGGCCTGGCCGCCGGGTTCGGCGCCGGCATGTGGTGGGTCCACCGCCCGAAGGGCCGCCGTTCCTTCCAGGACATCTACCTCGAACTCGCCGACCGGATCGCCGACTGGGCGGGCTGGACCACCATCCACCCCGAGACCTGAACACCCCTGCCTCGACCTGGTGGTGTCGTGACGCCATGAGCCCACGACACCACCACATCCCACCGACCAGGGAGGTGCCCCGTGAAGTTCCACGACCCGACCGGCAAGACCTACGGCATCCCCACCTACCCCCGCCGCCTCGCCCCCGAGGGCCTCGCCACCCGCCGCCAGCTCCGCGCACTCGGACTCCGCCCCGCCGGCCAGCCCGTCGCCGCCCAGATCCTCTGGCACGGCCGCCGCACCCCCGGCACCCGCACCCGCCCCGTCCGCGCCGCCTACCTCTACCTCATCGCCCTCGCCGCCCCGGTCCGCCCCATGACCCCCGCCCGCTGGCGCGCCCACCACGCCATGATGCGCGCCCGCCGTACCTGCCCCGACTGCCGCATCGACCGCGGCTACGTCATCCCCCGCTCGCTCGGCACCTGCCCCGTCTGCGCCGACACCGCCGTCCTCGCGGCATGAAGGAGACCGGCATGAACACGACCTCGACCCCCCTGATCTCGACCCCCGACCGCATCCGGTACCTGACCGTCGCGGGGACCACCGTCGACATCACCCCCAAGCCGCAGCTCGACGCCGACGCGTGGGAGAGCCGCTGCAACGGCTGCGGCGTCCGGCAGGAGCACAACCGGTGGTACGGCAAGGACAGCAACCTGGAGGACGCCCGGGAGTGGGCCCAGGCCCACGCCGCCATCTGCCGCGCGCTCCCGATGGAGGGCTGAGCGGTGAAGCTCCCCGCCTGGCTCCAGGAGCACATCGAGTCCCGCGAGATCGCGGCCGGATGGGCCCCCCTCGGCGAGGACGACGACACCACCGCCTCGCCCCTGCCGGTCATCGCCCGGTACATCACGGTGGGCGCCGCCCACGTCGTCATCCGCGAGATCGACCTCGGCCGCGACGGCGAGCGGATCTGGAACACGTTCGCCGAGTGCGGCGGCTGCCCGGACACCGGCCACTGGCAGTGGACCAGCGACTCGGACACCGACCGCGAGACGGCCGAGATCCAGGCCCGCGCCTGGGCCCAGACCCACGCCGACACCTGCCGAGCCCTGCCCAAGGAGAACTGACCATGACGTACGAGATGCAGCCGTTCATCCCGCAGCAGCTCCCCGCGATCCCGCCCGGCGCGACCGTCGCCTACACGGCCGAGGGCCAGCCCGTCTACCTCCCCGCCCAGGCCCAGGCCCCGGTCATCGTGCAGATGCCGACCCAGCCGATCCCGGCCTGGCTCCGCAACGGCCTCCTGGCCGCCGTCGGCCTCGTCATCGTCTGCACCCCGGCCACCGTGCTCCTGGTCGTCGCCGCCCCCGCGGTCGCCGCGATGGGCCAGGCCCTCGCCTACGGCGGCATCGGGATCGGCATCGGCGTCATCGGCGTCGCCGCCGGCATCAAGGCCCTGCGCGAGACCCCCAAGCCCGCCAAGGCCCCGGGCGGCCTCCTGCGGAAGGCGGCGAAGTGATGTTCCAGGCCGGAGACGAAGTGCTCATCGTCGCGTGCGCCGACGACCCCCGGGCGGTCGGCCGGACCGGCCGCGTCCTGGATGAGGTCCCCCCGGGCCCGCTCACCCAGGGCCGCTGAACGCCGCTTTGTGGCGTCACGACCCCACAACGTCGTGACGCCACCACAGACCCCTGAAAGGCAGAAACACCCGATGGAAACCAAGCGCAAGCTCAGCAAGATGCAGCGGAACCTCCTGGCCGTCACGGTCGTGCCCATGGTCGCCGTCGGCGTCCTCGGCGGCATCGGCACCTTCAACAACCTCTCCACCGCCTACGGCGGCGAGACCGCCCTCGGTGCCCTCGCCGCCGGTGAAGGCGCCACCGCGATCCTCGCCCTGGTCCTCCTCGTGACCACCCTGTTCGGCCGCTCCGCCCCGCTGGTCGTCCGCGCCGGCCTCTGGGCCCTGCCCGCCGCCGCCGCCGTCATGGGCGCCACCGCCGCCCACGGCAAGGGCCAGACCATCGTCTTCGCCCTCACCCCCATGGCCATCACCGCCGCCGCCGAGGCCATCGCCTACCTTGCCCGCATCGTCGTCATCCACCAGGACGGCCGCGACGTGGAGGCGGAGACCCGCGCCGCCCGCGTCATCCGCGACCTCGCCTACCACCAGGCCCGCGCCGCCGCCCATCCCTCCGACCGGGCCCGCAAGGCCTCCGTCCGCAAGTCGTGGAAGCTCGCGCGGATGGTCGGCAACGGCGACACCGCCCTGAGCGCCGACCTGCTGGACGTCCAGCGCGACCGGATCTCCGCATCCGCCGGAGTCGCGCTGGAGCGGATGTTCAGCCCCGGCCTGTCCGCCCCCGTCCCCGAGCTCCTCGCGGCATCCGCCAACGAGGTCCCGGCCATCCTTCCCGCGTCCGCTGATGACGCCACGACGCCGCGAACCCACGAGTCCACCATCCGCGAGGATGCGAACGGATATCCGGCCGTAACCGGCTCTGACCAGCAGGAACAGACCGAGAACGTCCGCCCGTCGCTCGCACTCGTCCAGACCGAGAAGACCAAGAAGCCGAGCATCGCCGCCGACGTCCGCCGGATGGCCGAGGACGGCGTCAAGGACATCCAGCACGTACTCGCCGCCATCGCCACCCGCCACAACCGCGACGCCGACGACCGGACCTTCCAGCAGACCGTCACCCGCTACTGGCGCGAGGCCAAGACCGCTCCCACCGCCGAGCAGGAGGCCGACTCCGCCAAGGTCTCCGGCCCCTACCTCTAACCCACCGCACCCGGCCGGCACCCACCCCGGCCGGGCCCCTCGAAAGGACACACCGCCATGAACGACCTGCCCACCTACACCGACCTCACCGACGCCGCCCTCGACCGCCTCCGCCGCGCCCGCAGCCTCACCGAGGCCTCGGTCAACTCCAGCGACCCCACCGGGACCCTCGCCCGCGCCGGCCTCCACGTCGAGATGGCCCACGTCTACGCCCAGCTCGCCGCCAACACCCTGGCCGCCGCCCGCACCGTCGACGTCGGCCAGGAGCAGGACGACCCGTTCCTGGTCGACGTCGACGCGACCGGCCGGCGCGGAGCCCTCCCGCCCTTCTAGCAGCAAAAAACCGGGCGGCGACTGTCACACCGCCGCCCGGATCCGCACCTGTAGCAAGCGACCGACGCGCTCCCGCCCGGCAGGCCACTCCTGCCAGAGACGACCTGCCGGGCGGCGGGCCCTCCGCAAACGAGGGGACCCTCGATGTACAGCATCACCACCGCCCTCGCGGCCGACACCCAGGCGCCACCGCCGCCCGCCACCGGGTCCGCCGACGCCACCACGGGCATCCTGAACTGGCTCTCCGAGACCCTCCCCGGCGGAAACGTCACCCTCCTCGGCGCCGCCGCCGTCGCCTACCTCCTGGTCAAGCACAGGGGCGCCAAGGGCGGCATGACCGCCGAGGACGGACAGAAGGCCGACAAGGCCGCGCTCAAGGCCCTCAAGGGCGCCTGGAACACCCTGGTCAGCCTGGTCAAGGCCCCCTGGGCCGTCATCCGCTTCTACGGCGGCTACGAGACGCGCGGCGAGCCGAAGAGCACCGCCACCTTCTTCAAGGCCGGCACCCGCACCGACCGCCCCGCCAAGCCCGCCCCCACCATCTCCATGGCCTCCATCGCCGCCGCCCCGCCCAAGATCTCCCTGACCAAGAAGGGCCAGCCCAGCCCCTGGGCCCGCAACACAGCGGCCTGGATCGCCTCCTACAAGGGCAAGGGCTCCCGCGCCCTCGACAGGGCCCTGCGCGCCGTCCTGTGGACCACACGGGCCGCCCGCCGCGTCCACGGCTGGTACAAGGCCGTCGCCCGCGTCGTACGGACCATCCACGGCACCGTCGCCCCCGTCGTCACCACCCTCGCCCGCGCCGCCACCTCCTGGCACTGCTGGCCCTACGCCCTGCGCGGCCTGGCCCGCCTCGGCGCCACCGCCGCCCTCCTCGGCCTCCTCGTCCCGGCCTGGCGGACCCCCACGGTCCTCCTCCTGGTCCTCGCCGTCGCAGCGGCCACCACCGCCGCCGCCCGGCACAAGCCCAAGCCCCTCGGCGACGACGTCGTCTACGGCCCGAAGCTCTGGACCGTCCTCGCTCACGACCTCGGCCTGCCCGCCGACGAGCCCTGGGAGCAGTGGCTCCACCTGCCCGCCCGCCTCGCCGACCCGGCCGCCCGGATCACCATCCGCCTGCCCTGGACGTTCCGCGGCGCCGAGCTGGAGCGCCAGCAGCTCGCCGCGCTCATCAACAGCCGCGTGCCGGGGGAGTGGGTCGCGCGGTTCTCCTTCACCGGCGAGCACGCCACCGCCGTCTACACCCACAAGCCCCCGCCGGCCCCGCCCAAGCCCGAGCCCGAGCCCCCGACCGCCGTCGACATCTGGGACCCCAAGGTCCAGCAGATCCTCGCCACCCTCGGGCCGGACGAGTTCTACCTCGGCCAGGACACCTTCGACCAGCCGATCATCCAGAAGATGTCCGACGAGCAAGCCCACTGGGCCATGTCCGTCGGCTCCGGCGGCGGCAAGAGCGCATTCCTCCAATTCCTCGCTATCCAGATGCTCATGAAGCGCGGCACCGTCGTCGTCATCGACGGAAAAATGGTCAGCATGACGCCCCTGATCGGAATTCAGGGAACCCACGCCTACATCAACCCCCAGGCCCCCCGGGATATGCGCGCAACCCTGAAGTGGGTAGCCGACGTGGTCAACGCGAGGAATTACCAGAAGAAGAATGGGACGCAGACCGACTTCCCCCCGCTCTATCTCATCCTTGAGGAATGCAACCACCTCGCCGATATCCTCAAAGAGGAATACACGGCCAACAAGGACAATGGCGCACCGGCCGGTGACCCCATTTGGCGTGACGGGGTCGCCCCTGTCCTCCGACTCGGCCGTGAGGTGAACGTCCACATCATCGCCGTATTCCAGGACTTCAAGGACACCCAATTCGGCGGTATCTCGCTCGTCCCCCTCTTCCCGTTCAAAATCCTCGGCAGCTACAGCGAGCGCCAATGGAAGCGAATCATGGGCGCCAGTTTCCCCATGCCGACCATCCAGAAAAAGGCCGGTCGAATGGTCCTCGCCCTCGACACCGGAGACGTCACCCGAATCCAGACCCCCTACGTGCCGTGGGTCCCCGAACTCACCAAGGCCGACAACCAGCAGCACGCCTACAAGCTCCTGACGGCCTACTACAAGGAGCTGCGCGCCACCCACGGCTACGACTCCCGCGGGCTCTACGAGGCCCCGCCGGAGCACTCCCCGGAGGTCGAGCCGGCCCTCCTGAGGCGCGCGTCACGCGACAAGGCCCACCTGGGCCAGATCGAGGGTCCTGAGGGAGGCCAGGTGGAAGAAACCGCAGGTCGGCTGTCACGCGAAGGCGCCAGCGTGACAGGCTCCGAGGGCGACGTGACAGCCTCCCGTGACAGGCTCCGGCTCATCCCCGGCCAGGGCGGCCAGGGAGCCCCCGAGAGGGCCCAGGACGACCCCACCGCGCCCCCGGAGCTGCTCCCGCTGGCCGAGGTCGCCCGGCGCCTGGAGGGCGAACCCGGGATCCCCAAGGCCGACACCATGCGGGCACACAAAAAGCGCAAGGACGACTTCCCTCGGGGCATCGGCGAGCCCGGAAAGGAGCTGTACACGGTCTCCCAGATCCGGGCTTACTACCAGCCTCAGGAAAACGTAGCCCCCTGATCAGGGAAAACGCCCCGATAGCAACCGTAGGCATCCTCTCCGGAGGGTGCCTATTTGCATGTCTGGACCCACTCTGATACCTTTCTCGGCAATTCGGAATTCCTCGAAGAAAGAAGTCTGAAATGCAAGAAGAAAATACGTGTGAAAACTGCGGAGAAATGTGCGGAGATCTGCACTGTGGAAAGTGCCCCGAGTGTGGTGGGGAATTCGAAGAAGGTTATTCGAATTGGCCAGACTCATGCCTGAATTGTCGAATTCGACAGCGCCAAAAAGAAGCCTCAGAACCCCTCCCTTTCGACATCTAAAGCCTCTGAGCGCGAAGCGCGAAGAATTCGAATTCGGATTTTCTGGCGTGGCCATAAACGCGCCAGAAACCCGCCCAGGAATGCGCGAAGCGCGTTCCAAATGGCCTTCAATTTGAATTCGCTCCGCGAATTCTCTGGCCCGGCTGGGCAGAGCGGGACGAAGAGAGGGCGGGCCAGGACGATCAGGGTGCCGAGGACGACGCCGGACACCACGCCCCACTGGACCATGCGACGGCACACCT
>NZ_JBEYHT010000099.1:0-17767 GCF_040635425.1 Streptomyces laurentii
CGAAGATCAACCCGGGCAGCAGAAACGTTACGGTGGCCGTGATAGACACCGGCGTCGACGACACCCACCGGCCGGTCCAATCCGGGCCGGGCCTGGCCGACCGGTCAGAGACCGCGCCAGCCCGCCTCGTCCACGCCGCCGGGCACGGCGTCCCCCGCCTCGTACGGCTCCCGGGTGAAGACGAAGGAACCCAGGTCGAGATGGCTCACCGAGCCGTCCTGCCGTCGCACCACGCGCAGCGTCTCGCCCTGGTAGTAGCCGTCGAGTCCGACCCAGCCGCCCTCGGGCAGCGGCCGGAACCTCGCCCGCCGCCCGGCACCCCGCAGCGGCTCCAGGGTCACCCCGCGGCCGGCGTTCACCTTCAACCCGTACGCGGACGTCCCCCAGTACCAAGGGCCGGTGAGCGCGAGCAGCTCCGCGTCGACCTCGGCCTCGGGAAGCGGCCGCCAGGGCTCCGGGATGCGCGGCTCGGCCTCCGCGACGATGCGGACGAGATCGGCGGCCACGACGGTCGTGAGCGGCCCGGAGGTGGCATTGGCGAGCGTCACGGCGGCCAGTCCGTCCTCGACGCTCACCCAGAGGCAGGCGACGAAGCCCGGCAGCGAGCCCGTGTGACCGATGAGTGTCCGCCCGTCCCTGCGGAGCAGCTGGAGCCCGAGGCCGTAGCCCCCTTCCCCGTCACCGGCGGCCGGCGGCACCGACGGCACCCGCATCTCCTCCACCGACGCCCGGCACAGCACCCGGTCGTCGCCCTCAGCCAGGAACGCGGCGAACCGGCCCAGGTCCCCGACCGTCGACCACAGCTGACCGGCCGGCGCCATGATCCCCAGGTCCTGGGACGGCTCGGGCATCATCACGTCGGCCCACGGGTGCACCGCCCAGCCCCCGGCATGCGGGGCGACCGGCTGGAGTGTCGTCCGGCCGAGCCCCAGCGGCTCCAGGATCCCGCTGCGCAGCGCCTCCTCCCACGACACTCCGCGGACGGCCTCGACGAGCGAACCCAGCAGCGTGTACCCGGGGTTGGAGTAGTGGTGCAGCCGGCCGGCGGGATGCAGCACCGGCCGCTCCCCCAGGACGTCGGCCGGCTCCGGCCGGAGCGTCCCCGGCGTCCGCTCCCACCACGGCGACGGCGTCTCCGCCGCCAACCCGGCACTGTGACCGAGGAGCTGGGCGATCGTCACCTCGCCCACCCCGGTGCCCGGCAGATGCTTCTCCAGCGGGTCGTCGAGCCCGATGAGCCCTTCGTCCCGCATCCGCATCACCAGAACCGCCGTGAACACCTTCGTGATCGAGCCGATCCGGAACTGCGTGTCGTCATCGGGCGCGTGCCCGTCCACACAACTGCGCGCACCGAACCAGACGGCCTTCCCCTCCCGCACCACGCCACCGACGAAGGACGGCGCGCGCCCCTCGGCCTGGGCGACGGCGACACGGTGCAGCAAGGCGCGTTCGGTGCTGGGCAACAGAGCTTCGAAAGATGAGGTCATACCGACATCTTCACCCCGCCTCCGCCCGCGCGCGGCCCGGTTTTCCGCAAGCCGCCGCCTGCCCCGGAGCACTCCGTAATTCACTTGCCCCGGCCACGTGTCGGGGCTGGACTGTGGCGGGCCGCCACGCGCCGTGGGGCCGGCATCCCGGGGAGGCAGCACCGATGAAGATCCGTCCCACCACACACGAGGACCTCGACGTCCTCGTCGACACGCTCCACACCGCGTTCGGGCGCTTCCCCGAAACCCCGCGCGAGGACGGTGGCGGCGTCTGGTGGGCGGCCCTCGAAATGGACCGCTGTCTGTTCGCCGTGGCGCAGGACGGCCGGCCGGTCGGCACCGCCGGCGCGTACTCCTTCGAGCTCACCCTGCCCGGCGGGACCGTCGCTCCGGCCGCCGGGGTGACCGCCGTCGGCGTGATCCCGTCGCACCGCCGCCAGGGCGTGCTCACCGCGATGATGCGCCATCAGCTCACCGAGCTGCGGGACCGGGGAGAGTTCCTCTCCGTCCTGCTGGCCTCCGAGGCCCTGATCTACCGCAGGTTCGGCTACGGCCCGGCGACCTACACCCAGCGGGTGACGGTGCCCCAGCACAAGTCCGTCTTCGACCGGCCCCGCACCAGCGGCACGGACGCCGGATCGGTGGAAGTGCTCCGGCGGGCCGAGTGCGGCGAGCTCCTGGAGGAGATCTACGACCGCTACCGCCGCGCCCAGCCCGGCGCGCTGTCCCGCCCGCACCGCTGGTGGACCCGGGGCGCGGGACAGCCCCCGATCGCTCCGGCGCCGCGCTACGTCGCCGTCCACCGGAACGCCGACGGGGTCGCGGACGGGTACGCCTGCTACGCGCTCGGCGACGCGGGCACCCTGACGGTCGACGAGACCATCGCCGTCGACGACGCCGCCTTCACGGCCCTGGCCCGCTTCGTCCTCGACCACGATCTGATCTCCGAGGTCGTGTTCCGGCACGTCCCGCCCGGGCACCCGCTGCGCTGGCAGCTCACCGACTTCCGGGCCGGCGAGGTGAGCGGCGACACCGACTGGCTCTGGGTGCGCCTGCTGGACGTCCCCCGCGCGCTGACGGCCCGCGGCTGGGCCACGGACGACGAGCTCGTCCTCGACGTCGACGACCCGTTCCTCGGCGAGCGCGGCCGCTACCTGCTGACCGTCCGGGACGGCGAGGCCGACTGCGCCCCCACCGACCGGGCACCGGACCTGTCACTGGACATCAGCGACCTGGGCTCGGTCTACCTCGGAGGGACCGCCCCGAGCACGCTCGTCCGCGCCGGCCGCGTCCAGGCCCACCACGCGGACGCCGCCGCCCGTGCCGACGCTCTCTTCCGTACCGAGCGCCCGCCGCACTGCCTCCACTGGTTCTGACCGGTCAGGAGCGCGTGACGACCGCGCGCCCACCGGCCCACCGGACCGCACCGCCGCGTTTCCGCCGACGGTGAAGCCGGTCCCGGCCGGGCGCGCGCGTCACTACGGTCGGCCACATGACGACCATCACCACACGCACGGTGGCGTACCCGGCCGACGGCCTGACGATGATCGGGCACCTCGCGCTCCCCTCCGGCACCGGCCCTCGGCCCGCGGTGCTGCTCGGACCGGAGGGCATAGGGCTCAGCGACGTCGAGCGCCGCCGGGCCGATGCTCTCGCCGAGCGGGGATACGTGGCGCTGGCCTTCGACCTCCACGGCGGGCGCTACTTGAGTGCCCCCGAGGAAATGCTGGCCCGTTGCATGCCGCTGCTCGCCGATCCCGACCGGATGCGGGCCATCGGCCATGCCTCACTGGACGTCCTGCGAGCCGAACCGCGGACCGATCCCGACCGGATCGCCGCCATCGGCTACGGCACCGGGGGCGCCATCGCGCTGGAACTCGGGCGGGACGGCGTCGACTTACGGGCCATCGGGACGGTCAACGCCCTGACCACGGGCCGGCCGGGCGAGGCGGCGCGCATCCGCTGCCCCGTTTGGGCCGGGGTCGGATCGGAGGACCCGATCATGTCGCCCGCCCAACGGGACGCCTTCGCCGCGGAGATGCAGGCCGCGGGCGTCGACTGGCGCGTCGTGGTCTACGGCGGGGCCCTGCACGCCTTCCACCATCCGCCCGTCGACCACACCGTGCGTCCGGGTGTCGGCCACCATCCCGTGCACGCGCGGAGGGCCTGGCGCGACATCCTCGGCCTGCTCGACGAGTGCCTGCCTCTCACGGAGTGAGCGGCTGATCATCGCGCCCCACAGGTCGGCCGCCCGGGGCGCGCTCTCGCGCGGAGGTCAGCGACCTGATCCGCTCCGCGTGCCCGGGGATGTGTGTGGTGGCGCGCAGCCGTACCAGGTCGCCCCAGGGCAACCGCTGTTCGGGAACCGGTCGGCCGTCACGGCCGACCAGGCGGAGGGCCACCGGACGCGGCGGCGGCTTGGTCGGGCATCGCCCGGATCACGGCACCCAGGTCCGCCGCGTTGCGGCGCACGAGATCGACGCGCTGTGTGTGGGTGGTCGAGGCGATCAACGAGTCGATCGCGGTCTCGTCCATGGCCTCGCGGTTGTCGACCGTCGCGGGACGGCCGGCGGACACCTCGCGCGCGGTGGCGGCGAGCATGCGGTCGCTGAGCGCGATATGACTCAGCGTCCCATTGATGTCGGCTCGCGCGTCCGCGGCCGGCAGGGCGGTATCGCCGATCGCTCCCGCCGCGGCGAGCAGGCGCTGATAGGCATCGTCGAGTGCGGTGGTGTCCACGAGTCCTCCGGGAAGCGGGCGTGATCCACCAGCGGGACGAGGGGACCCGGCGGCTCAACCGGCTGCGCCGAGAAGACCTCGACGCCCGCTTCCCCGGCCTGCTCGACATCGCCGTCCCGCAAGGCCGTGACGTGACCGCCCACGGGTGACGACACCGGGCGCATCGGGGCCCCTCCGGGTGCGGAGGGTCTCGCCGCCGCGCCACGCTGGTCTCCACGCCTGACACCCACGGACGGAAGGCCGGCCCATGCGGAAACTGATCTACGGCATGAACCTGACCCTGGACGGCTATATCGCCGCGGCCGGCGACGACATCGGCTGGAGCGGACCGCCGAGCCCCGAGCTGTTCCAGTGGTGGCTCGACTACGAGCGGGCGAGCGGCCTGTCGCTGTACGGGCGCAAGCTGTGGGAGGCGATGAACTCCTACTGGCCGACCGGCGACCGGCAGCCCGGCGCCGGCCCGGCGGAGATCGAGTTCGCGCGGAACTGGCGGGACACCCCGAAGGTGGTGTTCTCCTCCACGATCGACACGGTCGACTGGAACACCCGCCTGGTCACCGGTGACGCGATCGCCGAGATCACGCGACTCAAGGCCGGGGACGGCGGCCCGATGACCATCGGCGGCGCCACACTCGCCGGCGCCGCCATGCGCGCCGGCCTCATCGACGAGTACGTGATCGCCGCCCATCCGGTCCTGGTGGGCGGCGGCACACCGTTCTTCACCGCGCTGGACAACTGGGTGAACCTGAACCTGGTGGAGACGCGGACGTTCCCCGGCGGCGTGGTCCTGACCCGGTACGAGACGAGGCGCTGAGCAGCTGCCCGCTGTCTCCGCCGCGTACCGGACAGGCCCTCGCCTGGCCGTCGCCGGCGGGATTCGGCCGCCGAACCGACGGCCCTACCCGTGATGTAGGTTCCCATGACCCGCGTCATCTGCCGCGCCTCTGACCTCGACGGTTCTCGGGCTTCCCACGCCGTGTCATCTGCCGGATTCCCAGTTGCGTGTCATTTTCCTGGCTTGCTGTTTCGGCGGCTGTGGCGGCGAGTGTGACGGCCTCGCATGGTTTGTGCCCCCACGCTTGAAGACGGTGCGGGTGGAGCGAGTGCGGGTGGCAGCGTGTTCGACAGAAGTGAAAGTCTCAACTGTCCAGCGCTCTGCTGCCTAACCGTCCATCCTTGACGCATGACTTCTGCCGATCCCGCCAGAGCAAGCGAGCCGCCGACCATCACAGCGGTGACACGACGTGACATCTTCGCGTACCTGCGCGGGATATCCCGCCCTTGGTGGGGCAAAATGGACGAGATCACGTTCCTGGAGGGCCTCTACGACCTGGACCGACCTCCAGTCGGCAACAGCCAGCTTCCGACTCTCCGCGCCGATATCCAGCAGCACCGGTTCAACAACCAAGATCTGCACGACGACTGGATCTTCGAGGACTCCCGCTTGGAGCTCTCCGACGGACCGGACGAGGTACTGCTCACCTTTCTGGCACGGATGGTGCATCCTGAAGTGGCGGCCGACGTCGCCGAGGCTATAGAGCACGTCGAGAAGCTGAATCTGCTTCTAGCGCCGGACGGATGGGGTCTGCGTCCGTGCGAGTTCCTCTCGGGCCGCCCTCTGTACAAGCCGGTACGAGTTCCGCCTAGTGGGCCATTGGTCCCGCTGCCGCTGGAGGACGAGGACACGGGCAAACTCGACCTAGTCCTCGGCCAGACCTTCAGCCTCCTGGACTGCGCTGGCGAGGAGACCGCACGCGACCTGCTCCGCACCGCGGTCCTGACCCTCCGCCGTGACGGCGGCTTCTTCCATCCCATACCTGGTGACAATTGGACAGATGGCACCTACGAGGCGGTCCTGACGGTGGAGCGCGAGCTTCTGCCCACCTGCACCCCGGAGGTGAAAGAGGTGGTCTGGGAAACGCTGCGGTCCGTGCTCATCCAGCTCGGGCGCATCGACGTCCAGGACCTCGCGGTCGAGGGCGATACCCGTCCGCTGCCCCACATCCCACCGGACTGGCGGACCCAAGCCGTAGCGCCCGCCACCCCCACCGTTCGAGGCTTCCGGCTCCCCTTCTCCACCACCGAGTTCGATGTCACCCGCAGGGACTTCACCGACCTAGAGATCCGCGGTTCGCAGGACAACAGTGGGTTCCACTACCTCTACGACACCCGCGCCAGCCGGATGATCACCGACTTCGTCCTCGACGACCGTCCGCAGGTAGCGACTCTGTGCAGCGTCACCATCATCAAGAAGGGCGACATCTTCACGCCGAGGATCAAGCTCTGGAAGAAGGACAAGAAGAAGGCTGGGGAAGCCTCCACCACGCAGACCGTTCCTGAGACCGGGACCACGCGGGCCATCAAGGCGCTCGTCGACACCGGGGACGTCCACGAGAACTTCTGGAAGGTCATCAACTTCCTCCGGAGCTGCACCGGCCTGAGCACGCCTGGCGGCTCCCTCCAGCTCGTGGCCGGCGACGAGGCTCAACTGGCCCAGATGCTGACCGGCCAGGACCGGACGATGGTTCTTGGTGCGGTCAGGACAGCTATCGGTGGCGGGCTCACAGAGGAGGACATCCGGCTGATCAGCAACCGCAAGGAACAGCTCAAGAGATTCGATCGCCTGCTGACCGATCCGGAGTACTTCCGGCAGGAGGAGAGCCTGGCAACGACACGCGGGGCAGAGGCGGTATGGCAGGCCTTCTTCGAGGCGAATCAGTGGATTTTCGGCTACGGCCTCAACCTCATAGCCTGCGAGTCCATCAACGACGGCAAGCTAGAACGCATCACCACCGGCGCCAACATCTTTGGCGGAGCTGGGAAGCGGATCGACGCCATCATGCGGTCCAAGGGCCTGATCAGCAGCATGCTCTTCTGCGAGATCAAAACCCATGACACCGAGCTGCTCTCCAAGACCCCGTACCGCGCTGGCGTCTACCAGGCATCCAAGGAACTCGGCGGCGGCGTGGCGCAGGTACAAAAGACGGCCAGCAAGGCGCAACAGCTCATCTCCAGCCAGCTCCTCACCCGGATCTACGAGGAGGACGGCACCCCGACTGACGTCGAACTGTCCACCACTCGTCCGCGACAGGTCGTGGTGATCGGCAGCCTGCGCGAGTTCACCCACAACGGCGCAGTAAACCCGGAGAAGATGAGCTCCTTCGAGCTGTACCGGACATCTATCCAGGACGTCGAGATCATCACGTTCGATGAACTCTACGAGCGGGCCTGTTTCATCGTCGAGGATCACTGAGGCGAGGTAGGGCTGGTGGCCTGTCCTGGAAGGGCCTTGTCGATCGCTCTCTTCGCTCGCCTCCCCAGTGCCGTGAGACGCATGGGACGTCCGCGGACCGCTCGTTCCAGTAGCGGCCCACCAAGGTCTTGCTCCAGTCGATTGATCTGCCCGACGAGAGTGAACCGCTTGACGTTCAGAGCGTCGGCAGCAGCGCCGAGGTTGGGGTAAGAGGCTGCGGCGGCGAAGTTGCGGAGGTGTTCACGACCACCCCGGCGTTCGAGGGCACGCCGAAGCAGGGATGGTGCGGTAACGCCGTCGGCGAGGGCTCGGAGGGCTGGGTTGTGGCCGGCTCCGCCGCGGCGGGTCGGGATCTGGTGGTGTCTCGCCCAGCGAGCCATCGATGTGGGACTCATGCCGGTCTCGCGGGCGAGGTCCGCGAGAGGTCGGCGGTGAACCGTGTACTGCTCGTGGAGCCATTCCCTGGTGATGGGCTTCGCCCGGCTTGTTCTGCCGGTAGGACGCAGGACGATGTCGTACTCGCGGGTGAGAGCGGTGACCACACTGATGCTGATGCCTGTTGCCTGGGAGATGCGGCGGATGGACAGCCGTTCGTCGATGTAGAGACGCCGCAGTTCAGACGCCGGTAGCTGTGCCCGGGCCACTGCACTGATGTGACCTGTTGCCCAGGCCTTGCCGGGGGTAATGGGTCGTGATGACGGCGGATGCTCGGTGAGGAGATGCTTGACCGCATCGATGCTTGTGCCGAGGAGGTTGGCCGCTTGCATGACGGTCATGCGAGGCCGACCGATGAGCTCGTGCAGGGTGGCGACGCTGACAGCGTCGGGGTTGGTTCCTGGGAGCTCGAGTCCTTTCAGGAGCATGGTGTCTGGCTGCCAAGTGAGTGGCTCGTCGTGGATGCGGTGACGGTCGAGGAAGGATTTGGCTGTGTGGTCGAGCCCGGTTGCCAGGTCCGAGGTCAGATGAGTGGTGAACTCGCTGATCCACTTGCGGATCTCGGCTTCCGTCACGATCGTCTCAGCCGGCATGAGCTCGGCCGGCAGTCCGCTGATGCGTTCGAAGAGGTAGCTGCGGGCAGCATGGATTCGCCGCTCACGACCGCGGAATTGCGCTGTGCGTCGGCAGATGTCATCCCACTCTTGAGGGGGCAGGAGGCCGCTGTAGTCAAGGTGGCGTCGGCGTTCGTAGTCGATGGGTGCCGGTTGTGCGTCGAGTTGCTCAGCCAGCAGGGTCATGACGTTCTGCATGACCGTCCACCAAGGGGTGCGTCGCAGATACTGCATGACTCTGGAGGCAGCGAGCCCGTTGGTTGCGCTTCCCAGGCGGCGCGAGATCTCTTCCATGTCCAGACGGCTGCCGGTGAGGCCGAGCATGCAGGACAGGGCGGGTCTCAGGATGCGTTGATAGTGGCCTGCTGGAGGTGCAATCCGTAGCGACAGCGCTGGCCAGAACACCGCAGGGATCGAGTGAAGTCGACGATGGGAGTTCTGGACGCTGTCCGGGTAGCGGGGCCGGTTTGACGCTGTTCGGTAGCGAAGCTGGTCAGTGCACCTGAGGTCGGGGCCGATCGACGCAAGCTGGACGGCCAGCAGTCGCGGGCTTGTGTACTTGCCCCAGGCGGTCATCGTGGTCGGGGTTGCCGGTGTGGTGCTCCTCGGATGGTGTCCGGTGAACCGGCGAAGCTCGGTGCCCGCCAGCTGGACGTGCTGGCCTCCCAGGATGTGCAGGGCCGCGATGACGCCGGCTGCGGTGCCGGCGGCCGTGGGAGGAGCCATGAACCCGGGCCGGACGGTGGGGTTGATCAGAGAGCGAGGCCCTGACCGCAGGCTTCCGGCCGTGTTGTGGGCATTGAGTACGTCGGGTGGGACCAGGGTCGCGAGGAGGTCACTTCTGGAGGCGGCCAGGGTTCGGGAGGCGACCGCTCGGAGGTCAGCCAAGGCATTCAACGAAGGGACCTCAGAGCCTTCGTAGATCCCAAAGTTCGCGGTGCCCGAGTTGATCGTTTCACTCACGATTCGTTGTGCGACTAGGGCAGGATGTTCATGCGGAAGCGTCAGCGTGGGCATTTGCGCAAGATCAGCTCGGCAGCGGGGCGATTCCGGGCCGGTGGACCGGTTGGTCGCGGGGTTCGCGCAGCGTCCTGGCTGTGGAATGCCGGCGACCGGGTAGGGATGACTTCTCTGCAGGGAGCCGCAGTGAGGGCAGGTGTCCGCCAGGAGCCTGTGGTGTCGGAGGCAGGCGAAGGACCAGCCGAGCCGCCATTCCAGCTGCCATCGTCCGCCGGAGTCTGCCAGGCAGTCGGGACAGTAGCGGGAGCCGCTGCCTCGTCCCCAGAGCACCCAGCGTTTGACCTGTCGTGTGCGGTGATCAAGTAGCAGGGCTCGGCGGTCGTAGTGGACCAGGGTGGCCGCGATGACCTCCTCGGGACCGATGCCGCAGGTATGCGCAATATCGTTGACCTCCGTGGGCCGGAGGAGCTGGACCCAGTCGCGCGGGATATCGGCTTCTGGTTCCTTCTTGCGCCGTGCCGCCGCATGACGGGCCAGCCCCAGCTGAGGCAACAGTTCGCCCATGGGGGTGTGGAGCCGGTGGGCCATCGCCTCGAACCACGAGTCGAGTGCCTCTCCTGGAAGGGGCACGACCCTGATGGAGAACGTGCGCAAAGCGGGACGGCTCACGATGCTTTGCACCGCCGAAGTTTCGGGAGGCTGGTCAGCTTGCTTGCCGAGAAGGCCAGTTGCAGCTCTCGCCGGGCCTCCTCGGATGCGGCGTCGTTCTTCACCTGGTCCAGCAGTTCCCCATCCAAGCGTTCGACGCCGACGCGTACGGCTCTCTGGCAGCCACGGTTGATCAGCGTCATGAGCGAGCCGATGTGGCCGGTGCTGCGGGCGAAGAGATAGTCGGACAGGTCGTCCGCGATCATGCCGGGGTACTTGTTCGCGAGGATGACCCGTTCCTCGATCGCAAGGAGGGTGTCGCGCCATCCGTGGCGTCCCTGCTCGGTCCTGATGTCGAACGGTTCCATGCCCAGCCGGGTCGTGCGGCGTCCGGTCTGGGCGAGGACCCCGTCCTCGTAGGTTGCTCCCTCGCTGAACAGGCCCCGCTTCTCCAGCCCGACTCCGACCATCAACAGGGTCACGGGGAACTCGTTAGCGATGTATTTGAAGTGGTTGCTGACCTCGATCCCGCTCTTGTTCCGCCACTTCAGGAAGTGCAGATCGTCCACGATCAGCAGCTTCGTTTCCGCGGACAGCACGGAGTCGAGAGCGCGATAGCCGAAGTCTGCGGTGGTACCACGGAAGCGACCTGGGTGCCCGAAGTACTCCAGGACGGCCCGGTTGAAGTCGCGCATCCCGGTGTTACTGGTCAGGCCAACTCGGCAGACGGGCCAGCGTTCATGTCCGTCGCTGGTGTACTGGCCTTCCTCCCGGATGATGCGGCGGTGGAGCTTGCGGGCGAAGGCGAGCACGGCCGTGGTCTTGCCCAGCCCGGGAAAGGCGTCGAGGGCGATCCCGCCCTTGACCTTGTCGCTGTCCTGATCGTTGCTGTCGAAGATGTCCCAGAGGTCTTCGTGCAAGGTCTTCATCTGCGGGGTTCCCAGCGGGCCGAGGTTCGCATGCCATTTGCGGCGGGCGCGGTTGTACTCGGCTAGAGCTTCCTCACTCAGCTTCTTCAGCTGCCGTTGGGACGAGAGCTCCGGACGGATCCTGCGAGGGGCGTCCGCGAGGCGGGCGAAGCCTTCCTTGCGGGACAGCGTGAGGTGATCCAGCCGGGAGCACAGATCGGAGTTCTCGTCCTGGGCGCGGGTCGGCCTACTCGTCATCGTCGATGTCCTTCAAGGCCGTGGCGTAGAAGTCAAGTTCCTCTTCCAACTCCTCCAGACCGTCGGCATCATCATCGCCCGCCTCCGCCTCCGGGACGGCCTCGATCGCCGGAGGCGCCGGTTGCTCGGGAAGGGACAGCACGCGGGCGACCGACGGCAGCGAAGTGACGTCGTCGGCCTGCTGCCCGGGAAGATCCATGGCGACCTGTTCGCGGGAGAGCCTCAGCGCCATCCGCCGTTCGACCAGAGAAGTGCCAAGGCCGAGGTTCCACCGCTTCAGCAGCAGGGCGATGGCGAGCCGGTCGTCGGGATAGGTGTACTCCTTCGCCGCCAGACGCCGGGCGAACTGCAGCGCTTCATCGCTCAGCGGCATGTCGAGGCTGGGCGCGTGTTCCCACTGAAGGGTGTGCCAGACGCGCTTGTGGTCCCGGAAATGGATCCGGGTGACATCGTCGGGGTCGGCGAAGAACTCCAGCCGCCGCTTGTCCAGGTCGATGTCGGAGCCGGCCATGTCCCGCAGCCCGTCGAGGCAGCTGCCGTTGTAGCGGCGACCGTTGATCTCGACGCCGTAGTGCTGGACCGTGCGCATCGTGACGTCGAGGAACTCCAAGGCCAGATTCGGGTCACGGGGCACTTCGATGTAGCCCGCCCGCGCGAGCCCGTGCTCGAACATCACCGCCGGGGACAACTCCACCTTCGGCAGGTGCGGATCGACGAGACCCTCGTGTGGCCTGCGGTGATATGTCACCGCGGTCCACTCCCGGATGATCGCCTCCAACTCGTGGTGGAAGAAGAAGGCGTCCTTCTCCGGGTTCAGCCCGCGCGAGTGAATGTCCGGTCCCTTGTAGCCGGGCAGCCGCTGAAGCAGGTCTTCCCGCAGAGTCCGGAAATACCGCTCCACGGGCCCCTTGTCCCGGCCCGTGCGCAGCCTCGCCGGCTGCACCGAGATGCCCATCCGGCGGCAGACGCTGGTCAGATGCGCCGACAGGTAGATCTTGCCGTGGTCGACGATCAACGTCTCGGGCGCCACCTTCGGGCCCCAGACCCCGGTGGCGGGCCCGTGGACGGCCTCGGCCTCCACCAGCACCCCGCGCGGAATGCCGTGTTCGGGCCAGGCCGCATCCCTCGGCCAGCTCTCCGGAACCGGCTGAGGACGGTAGGCCTGATAGAGGACCGCCGCCGCGTCGATCGCCTTCGTCGACACCGGAGTCACCCGCAGGCCGATGATGCAGCGGGTGTACCAGTCCATCGCGACGGTCAACTCCGCCTGCATCCACCGCAGCGTCACCGGGTCCAGCGCGAACACGTCCAGCCGCGTGGTGTCCATCAATACGTACTCGCCCGGCCTCGTGGGCCGCAGCTTCCCGTAGACCCCCTTCGGGCGATCGGCGATGTCCCGGTTGCGCTGCATGCTCAGCCGGAACGTCGGATGACGGCGCTCCAGCTCCTGCATCCACCGGTAGGCCGTCGTCCGTGGCGGCACCGGCACCTTGACCAGCTTGAACTTGTTCTTGACGCGGGCCTCGACTTCCTCCAGCACCACCTTCACCGAGGGCCGTGACTCTTCCTCGTACTCCTTCAGCACTTCCTCCGCGGCCTCGACCCAGCACGGATCGGCGTTGCCCGGCCCGCTGTCCGCCCGCGCGGTCTTATGCACCAGCCCGGCCTCGCCCAGCTCCCGGAAGGCCCGCGCCCACCGGCGCACTGTCCGCTCGGTCACCCCCAGTTCTGCCGCCTTGGCCTCATACCGAGCCCGCAGGGGCAGGTCAGGGGCGTACTGTGGGCGCGGCTCATCCGGCCGTGGGAGGTCCTCGCTGCCGGAGCGGTAGCCCGTCAGCATCTCCCGGACATGCTCGGCTCGCTCCAGGACGTCCTTCTTCTCGTCCTTGGTCAGCCGGTTCAGCACCACGGCCGCGAGGTCCTCGTCATCGGTGGAAGACGGGCCCGCACTGTCGTGGATCAGCTCGGCGCGGTCCGAGGTCAGCAGCTCACGCAGCGACATGCGAGCCAGCCTGTCGCGCCCGTCCTTGAGGACGATTTGCATGCCCGTGGCCAGGCTGGCGAACTCCACGACCTCGACCGTCTCGCCGTCCAGCCGGAAGTGCGTCCCGACCCCGAGCCTGGTTCCGGCCCGGTTCATGCGGCCCTCGGCAGCATGTGCCCTGAGCTCAGCGGCCGGTCCAGCGCGGTCATCACATGCCCAGACCACAGCAGGTGCAGTACCGCCGACTTCACCAGCGGCCGAGGACACTGCGGGAGCAGCCGGAAAGCATCGCCCAGCGACATCCCATCCAGATCCGCAACCCGCAGCGCGGACACCAGATCCGGGTCGAACAGCCAGGCGCGGCGGTAGCCGGCGAGTAACCGGACGTTCTCCAGCACGAACCGATCGGGTTCACTCCACACCTCGTACTGCCACCCGCGCGAAGTGACCGCCTCCCGCGTCCAAGCGAACGTGAACGCGACCTCCGGCTTCTCAAGCCGGTGACGCGGCTTGACGTCCACGACCACCGGCCCGTCGTCCGTCACCAGCAGATAGTCCGGGATGTGCTTGCGAACCTTGCCATCCACGTCGGCCTTGAGCATGAACGGCTGGGCGATGATGTGCCGCACCTCCGGGGCGAAGTCGGCGAACAGTAGCCGCCCCAGCTCCAGCCTCGACTCGTAGATCACGTGGTCGCCCACCGTCGCCGACCAGTACGTGCCCGAATAGTGCTGCTGCCCCTTGTACCAGCGAAACATCCGCCACGGCCGGGCCTCCCGCAGCAGCCCAAGCGGCACCGACGGCCACTCCAGGTCCTCCACCACGGACTCGTCACCACGCCGGACGCTTAGCCATACCGGCGCGGCCACCGCTGTACCCATCGGACCACCAACCCCGCGTTTCCCGAGGCGGCCCCGCTGGCCGCGTAACGCCGGAGTCCTGCCCCGGCCACGCACACAGACGCTGACCGGGGCGGTCCTGTACACAAAGAGGGGAACTACTCGCTCACGGGGCATGAATCCCATCCCCGTGTCCTATTGGCCACGCGGTGGACATCGCCGGTGGGCAAAGGACACGGGATCTGGGATCCCACACGTGACCGATCAGGTCTGGGCCATGTCGACGAAGCGCGAGTAGTGGCCCTGGAAGGCGACAGTGATGGTCGCCGTCGGGCCGTTACGGTGCTTGCCGACGATGATGTCGGCCTCTCCCGCGCGCGGGGACTCCTTCTCGTAGGCGTCCTCACGGTGCAGCAGGATGACCATGTCCGCGTCCTGCTCGATCGATCCGGACTCTCGGAGGTCGGACACCATCGGCTTCTTGTCCGTGCGCTGCTCGGGGCCACGGTTCAGCTGGGAGAGCGCGATCACCGGGAGCTCCAGCTCCTTGGCGAGAAGCTTCAGGTTTCGCGACATCTCCGAGACCTCCTGCTGCCGGCTCTCGGCGCGCTTGGAGCCGCCGGCCTGCATCAGCTGGAGGTAGTCGATGACGACGAGCTTGATGCCGCTGCGCTGCTTCAGACGGCGGCACTTGGCGCGGATCTCCATCATCGACAGGTTCGGGGAGTCGTCGATGTAGAGCGGGGCCTGCGAGACGTCCGGCATCCGGCGGGCGAGCCGGGTCCAGTCCTCGTCGGTCATGGTGCCGGAGCGCATGTGGTGCAGCGCCACCCGGGCCTCGGCCGAGAGCAGACGCATCGCGATCTCGTTGCGGCCCATTTCGAGGGAGAAGATGACGCTGGGCAGGTTGTGCTTGATCGAGGCCGCCCGTGCGAAGTCGAGCGCGAGCGTCGACTTACCCATGGCGGGGCGGGCCGCGATGATGATCATCTGGCCGGGGTGCAGCCCGTTGGTGAGAGCGTCGAGGTCGGTGAAGCCGGTGGGCACACCGGTCATCTCGCCGCTGCGCGAGCCGATCGCCTCGATCTCGTCGAGCGCGCCCTCCATGATGTCGCCGAGCGGCAGGTAGTCCTCGGTGGTGCGCTGCTCGGTGACCTGGTAGATCTCCGACTGGGCGCGGTTGACGATGTCGTCGACGTCGCCGTCCGCCGCGTATCCCATCTGCGTGATCTTGGTGCCGGCCTCCACGAGCCGGCGCAGCACGGCGCGCTCGTGGACGATCTCCGCGTAGTACGAGGCGTTGGCGGCCGTCGGCACCGACTGGACGAGCGTGTGCAGATAGGAGGCGCCGCCGACCCGGGTGATCTCGCCGCGCTTGGTGAGTTCGGCGCCGACCGTGATGGGGTCGGCGGGCTCGCCCTTCGCGTACAGGTCGAGGATCGCCGCGTAGACGGTCTCGTGGGCCGGCTTGTAGAAGTCGTGGCCCTTGATGATCTCGACGACGTCGGCGATGGCGTCCTTGGACAGCAGCATGCCGCCGAGGACGGACTGCTCGGCGTCCAGGTCCTGCGGGGGAACGCGCTCGAACGGGGACATGCCGCCGTCCCAGTTACTCTCGCTGCCGCGCTCGTGCTGGTCCTCGCGGCCGCGACCGCGCCCCTCGCCACGACCGCGGTCTTCGCCACGACCGCGTCCCTCGCCGCCACCGCGGGTACGGGTGGGCAGTCGGTCTCCGGGACCACTCTCGTCCCAGGGATCGTCCATGGGCTCGGGCATGCTCACCCGGCCACCTCCTCCCGTCCGCACCGCGGACAACCGTGCCACTCTTTCTTACGCCACGGCTCGGACAAACAAGAGGCTTTGACTCCGCTTCTGGCGCGTTGGCCGCCGGACCACGGTAGGGCCGCGGGCACCGTCAGCCAATCTGGTTATCCACAGGCCCTGTGGGTGGAGGCCCGGATGCTGTGGAGAACTTGGCGGAACCTGTGCACGGACCGGGGGACAGCCATGTGGACAAACTCATAGGGAGCCCTGAGCTAGGCGCCTGACCTGCGATTTTTCCATCCACTGGCTGTGGGGGAGAAAAACTTCTCCGGTTGGACCAAGATCAGAACAAACGGCGCACACCCGAAGCCCTTCCCTCATAAATTGTAAGGATCAGCGGAGCATTGCGTCTCTTACCTGTGGACGATTAGATTGTGCGCATGCATCAGGCTCCCGCGACCCCTGCGGCCGTCCGCCGCCGACACGACCGCGAGATCGTCGCCCTCGCCGTCCCGGCCTTCGGCGCGCTCGTCGCCGAGCCGCTTTTCCTCATGGCAGACAGCGCCATTGTCGGCCACCTCGGCACCCCTCAGCTCGCCGGTCTCGCCATCGCCTCGGCGCTGCTCTCCACCGCGGTGAGCGTATTCGTCTTCCTCGCCTACGCCACCACCGCGGCCGTCGCCCGCCGCGTCGGTGCCGGCGACCTCGGGGCCGCCCTCCGCCAGGGCATCGACGGCATCTGGCTCGCCCTGCTGCTCGGCGCCGGCGTCATCGCCCTCACGCTGCCCGGCGCCCCCTGGCTCGTCGATGTCTTCGGGGCCTCCGACACGGCCGCGTCGTACGCCGTCACGTACCTCAGGATCTCCAGCCTCGGCATCCCGGCCATGCTCGTCGTGCTCGCCGCCACCGGCGTGCTGCGCGGCCTCCAGGACACCCGCACTCCGCTGTACGTCGCCATCGGCGGCTTCGCCGCCAACGGCATCCTCAATGTCACCCTGGTCTACGGTGCCGGACTCGGTATCGCCGGATCCGCCTGGGGCACGGTCATCGCTCAGTTCGGCATGGCCGCCTGCTACCTGTACGTGGTCGTCCGCGGCGCCCGCCGGCACGGCGCCTCCCTGCGCCCCGACGCCGCCGGCATACGGGCCTCGGCCACGGCCGGCGCCCCACTCCTGGTCCGTACGCTCTCGCTGCGGGCGATCCTGATGATCGCCACCGCCGTCGCCGCCCGGCTCGGGGACGCCGATGTCGCCGCGCACCAGATCATCCTGTCCCTGTGGAGCCTGATGGCCTTCGCGCTCGACGCGATCGCCATCGCCGGGCAGGCCATCATCGGGCGGTACCTCGGCGCCGACGACGCGGACGGCGCCCGGCAGGTGTGCCGTCGCATGGTCCAGTGGGGCGTGGTGTCCGGCGTCGTCCTCGGCACCCTGATCGTCCTGGCCCGCCCTCTCTTCGTCCCGCTCTTCACCAGCGATCCGTCGGTCCAGGACACCCTGCTGCCCGCGCTCCTCGTCGTCGCGCTCTCCCAGCCGGTCTCCGGGGTGGTCTTCGTACTCGACGGCGTCCTGATGGGCGCGGGCGACGGCCCCTACCTCGCCGGGGCCATGCTCGTCACCCTGGTGGTCTTCGCCCCGGTCGCCCTGCTGATTCCGACGCTCGGCGGCGGGCTCACCGCGCTCTGGGGCGCGATGACGCTGATGATGACGGTCCGGCTGGCGACCCTGTGGTGGCGCGCCCGCTCCGGCCAGTGGGTCGTCACCGGCGCCACGCGCTGACCGTCCGGTCGTTGTTTCACGTGAAACAACGCCGCGGAACTTGCCGAACTGCGCACGACCTTGGACCGCATCGGACTGCGACACGCCCGGGACATGGTGG
>NZ_JBEYHT010000100.1:0-17136 GCF_040635425.1 Streptomyces laurentii
ACCGGCGTCACCCTGACCGGTACGACCGCCTCGTACTACCAGGACCTGCCGCCCGGCGCGACGATCGTGCTCCTCGCGATCGGCCCGGCCACATTCGGGTGGGTCCGCGAAGGTCAGCCGAAGAACAGCTTGACCACGTAGAAGCTCGCCGCGGCGACGATCGCGGCGGCCGGCATGGTGATGAACCAGCCGAGGATGATGTTCTTGGCGACGCCCCAGCGCACCGCGTTCACACGCTTGGTGGCGCCCACACCCATGATCGCGGAGGTGATGACATGGGTCGTGGAGATCGGCGCCTTGAAGAGGAACGCCGTGGCGAACATGATCGACGCGCCGGTCGTCTCGGCGGCGAAGCCCTGCGGCGGGTCCAGCTCGATGATCTTGCGGCCGAGGGTCCGCATGATCCGCCAGCCGCCCGCGTACGTACCGAGCGACAGCATCACGGCACAGACGATCTTCACCCACACCGGGATCGGCGCGTCGGCGCTCTGCACATCGCCGATGACCAGGGCCATCACCACGATGCCCATCGTCTTCTGGGCGTCCTGGAGGCCGTGGCCGAGCGCCATGCCCGCCGCCGACACGGTCTGCGCGATCCGGAAGCCGCGCTTGGCCTTGTGCGGGTTGCTCTTGCGGAACAGCCACATGATCAGCGTCATCACCAGATAGCCGACGACGAGGCCGACCAGCGGGGACAGGAACATCGGGATGACGATCTTCTCGAGCACACCGGACCAGATGACCTCCGTGCCGCCCGCGAGCGCCGCGCCCACCATGCCGCCGAACAGGGCGTGCGAGGAGGACGAGGGAAGACCGAAGTACCAGGTGACGAGGTTCCAGACGATCGCGCCGAGCAGCGCGGCGAAGAGGATTCCCATCCCCTTGTCGCCGGTCGGAGTGGCGATCAGGCCCTTGCTGACGGTGTGCGCGACGCCCTGGCCTATGAAGGCGCCGGCGAGGTTCATCACGGCGGCCATCGCGAGCGCGGCCCGCGGAGTCAGCGCCCGGGTCGACACCGAGGTGGCGATGGCGTTCGCCGAGTCGTGGAAACCGTTCGTGTACGTGAAGCCGAGCGCGACACCGATGGTCACGATCAGCGCAAAGGTGTCCACGGAGCTCAGGACTCCTTGACGGCGATGGTCTCCACCGTGTTCGCCACGCGCTCGAAGGCGTCCGCGGCCTCTTCGAGGACATCCACGATCTGCTTGAGCTTGAGCACCTCGATGGCGTCGTACTTGCCGTTGAAGAGGTGGGCGAGCAGCTTGCGGTGGATCTGGTCCGCCTGGTTCTCCAGCCGGTTGACCTCGATCCAGTACTCGGTGAGGTTGGCCATGGTCCGCAGGTTCGGCATGGCCTCGGCGGTCAGCTCGGCCGCCCGCGACAGCACCTCGATCTGCTGCTCGACGCCCTTGGGCAGTTCCTCGACGTTGTAGAGGACGACCAGGTCGACGGCCTCCTCCATGAAGTCCATGATGTCGTCGAGGGAGGAGGCGAGGGTGTAGATGTCCTCGCGGTCGAACGGCGTGATGAAGGAAGAGTTCAGCTGGTGGAAGATGGCGTGGGTCGCGTCGTCGCCGGCGTGCTCCGCTGCCCGCATCCGTTCCGCGATCTCGGCCCGGGCGGAGGATTCCGCTCCGAGCAGTTCCATCAGGAGTTTCGCGCCCGTGACGATGTTGTCCGCGGATGCGGCGAACATGTCGTAGAAGCTCGTCTCCCTGGGGGTCAGACGAAATCGCACGTGGAATCCTCAAAGTGCTGGGTTCGGTCAGGCTGATGCTAGGCGCATCATCCGGCCACGGCTAACCGGCGTCCTTTCAGTGTCGCCCATCAGGCACAGTGATCTACCACGGGCCCCCGCCCCGATTTCGCGGAGGTCGGTACCCTATACCCACGAGGGGTATAACCACTCTTTCTGGACAACGGGAGGACCCGATGACGACCACCGAGGCCGGCCAGCTCACCCCCGAGACCGCGGTCGACGCGGCGGTCGCGCACGCCTCCGCGGCGCCGGCCGTGACCGGATCCAAGGCCGGATCCGCCCCCGCGCCCGAGGCCGGCGAGGGCCACGACCACGCGGTGCACGGCTACCACAATCAGAAGGACGAGCACCTGAAGCGGCTGCGCCGCGTCGAGGGCCAGATCCGCGGCCTGCAGCGGATGGTCAGCGAGGACACGTACTGCATCGACATCCTCACCCAGGTCTCGGCCTCCACGAAGGCCCTGCAGTCCTTCGCCCTCCAGCTCCTGGAGGAGCACCTGCGGCACTGCGTCGCGGAGGCGGCGCAGAAGGGCGGCACCGAGATCGAGGACAAGGTCGAGGAGGCCACCAAGGCCATCGCCCGCATGCTGCGCACCTGAGCCGCACCCGCCGCCGTCCCCTGGCCGGTCCGTGCCGATCTCGTGGTCAGCGGCAGCCGTGGGCGCCGACCCGCAGTACCTCGTCGATCCGGTCGGCGCTCAGCCGCTCCTCCCCGTCCGCGGCGGAGGCCGCGATGATCAGCTCGCCGCACAGCTCTATCTCGGCCAGGGCGACGTACTCCGGATCACCGGGCGCGAAAGCCGACGGCAGAACCAGGGACACGGGAGGGGACACGGGAGGGGGCGGGGGCGCGGCGGCGGTCGCGGTTCCGGGCGGCGGGACCATGCGCGTACACCTTCCTGTCGACGTGCTGTCGAGCTGCTGTCCGGGCCTGCGGTTCCGGGGCGTGCCTTCCGGCCGTCGTACGGCGTACGGCTTCACCCTCCAGCGTAGAAAGCGCCCCGCGCGCCGCGCATGACACGTCCGGACCATTTGCGATGGCCCGGGCGAGGGCCCACCCGCCCCTTCCCCCGCCGCCGTCCGCCCGCGCTACGCCTCGATCTTCCCTGTGTAGATGTCCTTCCGGTCCGGCAGCGTCACCGCGACCGGCGCGCCGAAGCCGTACAACAGCGTGGTCGAGGCGACCTCGACCGTCCGGCCCTGGTTCCGGAAGCTGAACTGGTGGCGGACCTTGCGCAGCCGCCCCGCGCCGTCCAGATACGCGTCGAACGACACCAGGTCCGTGGCGAACCCTTTCGCCGCCGCCGTGAGCGCCCCGCGCACCGGCGGCGAGGACAGCCGGGCGGCGTCCCCGATGCGCGTGATCCCCCGGTAGTGCCGGACCGTCACCCCGGCGAGGTCGACCTCGTCCACGTACGTGACGTCGCGGGCGCCGCGCAGCAGCTCGGCCGCGGCGGCCGGATCGGTGGCCCCGCCGGTGACCAGGTTGCCGTCCTCAAGCGCGGTGGTGTCGACCCGTACCCACTTGTCGGCGGGGACGCCCGCGCCCCGGTCCTTCATGTAGAGCGCGCCGGGGACGAGCAGTTCGGTGATCGGCCGCTGCGGGCTCTGCCCGTCGGCGCCCCGCGGCAGCACCACCCGGAGGCGGCCCGTACGGCGGCGGAAGTCGTAGTCGCCCTCGCCGCGGATGGTCACGCGGGTGCCGCCGGACGCCATCTCCATCGAGGTGCTGGTCTTGGACGATCCGGCCCGGGTCAGCTCCTCGACCGCGCCGCGTACGGTCCGCCCCGGATCGCCGCCGGGCGCCTCGTCGTCCGCGGGGGCCGCGCAGCCGCCGGCCGCCACCGCCACGGCACCGGCCAGCGCCAGGGCGGCGGCCCGCGCCCCGCCGCCCGTGCGTCCCTTCCGCACCACCATCGCCTGCCAACCCCCAACGCCTGCCGCTTGTCCGTCCGAAACCCACCCGACCGGATAACGACGGTCCGCACGCGCCGTCACGCGCAGTACCGTGGGGGACGTGCATGACCAGGCCCCGCCTCACGCCCCGCGGCCCACCGCGCCCCTGACGGACACGTACCCGACGGACACGTACCCGACGGACATCCACACGACGGACACCCGCCCGTCGGTGACGCACCGGGCGGAGACGACGGAACGCGGCGCGTTCGCACTCGCCCGCTGCGTCTGCGGCTGGTCCGGCCCGGCCCGCCGCTCCCGCGACCGCGCCCGTACGGACGCGACGGAGCACCTGGCGGCCTCCGAGGGATAGGAATCAGGCGGCGAGATCGCGGTCGTCGGCGCCCAGCCGGGCCTCGGGCAGACCGATCGCCCCGGCGACCGCGGGCCCGTCGTCGGCCCGCCGGGAGCGGACCAGCCGGGCGCCGCGCGGGCTGCGCGCGACAGCCGCGACGACCGGCGTGAGCAGCGCGAGCGCGACCGGGGCGAGCAGCAGCGCGACGGCGGTGCCGAGCGCGAGGCCGCCGACGACGTCGGTCGGGTAGTGGACGCCCATGTAGACGCGGCAGAAGCCCGCGGCGAGCGCGAGGCCGATGGCGGCGAACCCGAAGCGGCGGTGGGCGATGAAGACGCCGATGGCGAGGGCCATGGTGAGGGTGGCGTGGTCGCTCACGAACGAGAAGTCGGTCTTGCCCTTGACCAGGACGTCGAGGCCGGGGTGGTCGTTGAACGGCCGGGGACGCTGGACGAAGCCGCGGATCGGGATGTTGACGAGGAGCGCGATGCCGGCGGCCAGCGGTGCCCAGAGCAGCGCGGTGACGCCGGCCACCGAGTCGGCCGCGGTGCCGCGCCGGCGGACGCTCCACCAGCAGCCGAGCACCACGAGGACGAGGCCGAGCACGGTGCCGTACTCGCCGGTGAACTCCATGACGCGGTCGAACCACGGTGGGGCGGCCTTGGCCAGCCCGTTGATGTCGTAGAGGAGGCTGACATCGGGGTTCGAACCGTCCGATGCGAGTCCGGCCATGTGCTGCGGCCCCTTGATGTGTGGTGGTGTCCAACCCCCGTGGTCGGGCTGGTCGGATCGGGAAACGATCCGGCCGAGGGGAGCGTTCCGCTCCGGCCCCAAGATCGCTGGGACGTTATCGAACGGTGACGGGCCGCCGCAGCCCGGGGCCACGACCTCACGGAGCGTCCCCTCCGGTACACGCTCCGGGCCCCGTCACGACTGCGGCAGGTGGGTGGGCAGCGCGGCCGCGCCTTCCTTGGTGACCCGGGTCGCGCCGAAGTAGTCCGGGGTGTCGATCCGGTCGAAACGGATGACGGCGCCGGTGCGCGGGGCGTCGATCATGTACCCGCCGCCGACGTAGATGCCGACGTGCCGGATGGCCCGCGAATTGGTGAGGTCGTCCGAGAAGAACACCAGATCGCCCGGCAGCAGCTCGTTCCGGCTCGGGTGCGGTCCGGCGTTGTACTGGTCGTTGGCCACCCGCGGCAGGCCGATCCCCACGCTGTCGTACGCCGCCTGGGTCAGCCCCGAGCAGTCGAACCGCCCGTTCTGCGCGGCCGTACCCGTACCACCCCACAGATACGGCGTACCGAGCTTCTGCTGCGCGTAGTAGATGGCGGAGGCGGCCTGCTTGGACGGCTCGACGCGACCGATGGGGCGGGCGAAGCTCTTCTCCAGGGACCGGATGATCCGCACGTAGTTCTGCGTCTCGCTGATCCCGGGCACGCCGCCGGACTTGATGACGCGGTAGGCACCGGCGTTGTACGCGGCGAGCATGTTGTTGGTGACGTCGCCCGGCACGTCCTTCACGTAGCCGGCGAGCTCGCAGTCGTACGAGGCGGCCGACGGGATCGCGTCCTTCGGGTCCCAGATGTCCCGGTCGCCGTCCCCGTCGCCGTCTATGCCGTGCCCGGCCCAGGTGCCGGGGATGAACTGGGCGATGCCGCGGGCGTCGGCGGGCGAGACGATCTTCGGGTTCCAGCCGCT
The DNA here is from genome assembly GCF_040635425.1 of Streptomyces laurentii. NCBI lineage: Bacteria > Bacillati > Actinomycetota > Actinomycetes > Kitasatosporales > Streptomycetaceae > Streptomyces > Streptomyces laurentii. Next base: position 5,712 of record NZ_JBEYHT010000100.1, read on the forward strand.
CTCCTGGTAGAGCTGGGCGGCGAGCAGGGCGGGATTGATGGCGGGGCACAGATTCCCCCACTGCTGCACGAGCCCCTGGTACGCCGCGGGCACGGCCCCCTTCGCGAGCCCCACGCTCCCGCTCTTGCCTGCCCCGCCGAACGCTCCGGCGGCGGCGGAGTACGTCCCGACGACGATCAGCAGGACGAACAGCAGGCAGACCCCTGTCACCCCACCGCCCACCAGCCACGCCGCCCGCACCTTACGCACCGTCAACCACCCCTCGGCTCCGGCCAGTACGCACCGGCCCCCAGTCTAGGCGGGCACCCCCACTCTCAGGGGGTGGACGAACCGGACGGAACACCGCCATCCGAGGGCCAGAACGAAGACCGCACCCCGGGGCCGGGGACGACGGGCCCCTCGAAAGGCGTGCCAGGGGCAGATGTCTTCGGGGCCTGGACCTCCGAGCGAAGGCTGCACGGCCGAGACGCCGCCCAGCAGAAGCGCGTCGGCCCTCTCCGCCGCCTCCTGCCTGCTGATCCCGCTGACCACGCGCTTCCCCCCTCCGGTCCCCTCCGCACCGCCTGCCCCAGGCCCGGCACATCCGGCCGTCATCGCCCCGCCGCGTCCACGGGCGCGTTCTTCGAGGAGACCTGGAGGCCGTCGATGGACGACTTCACCCGGACGTCCCGCTCGTGCTGTTCCTTGGCGACACGGCGCAGCGCGGGAGCGAGGGAGTCACACTCGGCCTTCACCGCACCGACCCGCTCCTCCCAGGAAGCGAGAAGGGCCTTCAAGGCGGCCGCACACGTCAGCCCATGCAACCCGGCTGTCGTTCCGTCATGCGCCGTGGTCAGTCGGCTCTTGGCGGTCCCCATACCGGCCAGCAGGGATTCCGCGACCCCGGCCGCCTTCATCCACGGCCCACCGCTGTGCCGGAGATCGGCGCCCGTCGGCGTGCCTCCGCTTCCCATTCCCACCGATGACAGGGCCATCGGTGCGGCTGACGCATCGTCCACTCCCGGTCCGACCGGATGCATCGACTCCTGCCATGGCGCCGAGCGCGCACCCGAACCCATACGTCCCTCGCCCCTGATTCTCTGTTCTTTCCATCAGTCTCGACGGACGCTAACAGCGGGAGCCCTCGGCCACACGAGCGCAAACTCGAAGAAGAGCACATCAGTTGCTTCCTGCAGCAACAGCCGCAAGGAAAGAACCGCAAGAGCAAAGATCATCACTTTCACCCACAGGAGTGAGTACGCCCGCCCGGGGCGCCCCACTCTCTCGGAGTCACTGGCCTCGCCCCGCCGACCGGCTTGCGTCGAGGGCTCCCTGACGCGACGTCGAGCAGCGCCCCCAAAGGTGCCGTAACGACAATCATTGCCCGCAGTCACGCCCCGTGATACACAGAGTGACCATAGGCTTCTTCGTACGGAAACCGGCCACACCGCCACAGCTCAAGACGGTCAGATCGGACATGCCTGCGGGGATCGGGTAAAGAGAGCCGCCAAGCCGTCACACGCGAGCGGTTTCATCAGCGAAGATAGGGCGACGACCCATGCCATCAGGCAGGGGCGACGAACTACCCAATAGGGGCGGTGAGTTACATGTACCTGGCGGCCGAAAAGGGCGACATCAACACCATTATCGGTGGAATCGCCCCGAACTGGGGGCCTTTCGGGAGCCTGGGCGCCGAAGCCAAGGTGATGATCGAGGTCGTGATGGCCGTGGCCATTCTGCTCTGTCTCGGCATCGCCATCTGGGGAGCGGCCAAACAGCGTATCGGCGCCACCGCCCTGCGCGACACGTTCAGCGCCGAACAGGGCAAGGGCCTGATCGTGGCCGGTCTGACCGGAGTCTTCATCATCGGGTCTCTGGGAACGCTCTTCACCATCGTGTACGGGATGGCCGTCTAACCCGTTTCTCACCAACGAGGTCGCGTTCCCTGATGTCCAGTCACCACGCAACGCCCACACGGCAAGCGGCACGGCCGGCTTTGCCGTACCCGTACACCTGTGCTGAAGGGGCGTACCCGGCATGAGCCTCGGCGACGAGCACGACGGCCAGACCCGCACCCGTCTCCCCGAGGGCAACACCGGCGACCCGTACGGCGCCCCCCGCCGCCCCACCACCCGGAGCACCCGCTCCCTCGCCGTGGCGGTGGGCGTGGTGGTCCTCCTGATCGCCGCGATCGCCTTCGCGAACCGCGGCAACGACACCCCCGCCGGCTCCGCGGCCCCCCGCGGCGGCGGCCCGGACGCCCCCGCCGGCTCCGCCGCCCCGACCGCGGCCACCGGCACCCGCCCCGTCACCGGCAAGAACGGCACGATCGCGGCCGGCTTCGCCCACGACGAGCAGGGGGCACAGAGCGCGGCGGCGAACTACGCGGTGGCGCTGGGCTCCGTCGACATGTTCCAGAGCGGACCGCGCGAGAGCATCGTCCGGGCCGTCCACGACCCGGCCGTCGCGGACGGTCTGGTGAAGAGCATGAAGGACTCCTACTCGGCCGGCTTCCTGGCCAACGTAGGGCTCGAACCCGACGGCACCGCACCCACTGGCCTGACGTTCGTGTCCCGCACGATCCCGGTCGGCACGACGGTGAAGGACCGGGCCAACGGGACCGTCACCGTCGAGGTGTGGTGCACCGGGCTCGTCGGGCTGGCCGGCGAGGGGTCCACGAAGCCGGTCACGTCGACGTGGTTCACGATCACCGAGAAGCTCACGTGGGTCGGCGGCGACTGGAAGATCGTCAGCTCTGCCCAGGCCGAGGGTCCCACCCCCGTCAACGGTGACAACCGGGCCTCCATGGCGGACGAGATCGCCAAGGCCGTCGAGGGATACGGAGGCTTCACCTATGCCCGCTAGCAGCCGTGTGCCGCTGCGCACCCTGACCGTCGGCGTGACCACCCTCTCCGCGGCGCTGACGATGCTCGCCACGCGCGCGTACGCCGCCCCGACCCCCACCCCGACGAGCACCCCGCCGCCCTCCGGCGGCACCCCGTCACCGGGCGCCACACCCTCGCCGAGCGCCAGCAACAACGCCTGCGACCTCATCGTGGGCCAGGCCCGCGAATACTGCGAGAACGGCCAGTCCGGCGGCAGCGCCCGGATCGACGACCCCACCTCGACCGTCGACCCCCTCTCCTCCCTCGCCAGCGGCTGCGCCAAAGCCGCCGCCTGGGTCGTCGACACCCTCTCCGGTGCCGTGAAGGAGACCGCGGCCGTCGACTTCACCAACGGCGACTTCCTCGCCCGCTACGCGATCGTCTTCGCCGCCGCCACCTTCCTCACCCTCCTCCTCTGGCTGCTGGCCGTCGCCAAGCGCGCCATGCGCGGCGTGCCGCTCACCACCGCCATCTCCGAGGCGATCGGCTTCCTCTGGCTGACCGTCCTGGCCTGCGCCTTCACGCCGCTGATCCTGTACACGGTCGTCAACGCCGCCGACGCGATCACCGAGGTCATCGCCTCCGGCACCGGACAGCAGAACGACGCCTTCTTCGGCGGCTTCAAACAGGCCCTGGAGAAGGGCGACAGCATCGGTGGCGGGCCCATCATGCTGATCATCGTCTCGCTCGTCACGATCCTCGCCGCCGGCGTGCTCTACCTCGAACTCGTCCTGCGGGCCGTCCTCCTCTATGTCGGCGCGCTGCTCGGCGTCGTCGTCTACTCCGGGCTCGTCGACAAGAACATGTGGGGCCACGTCCGCCGCTGGGCGGGCATCATGATCGCGGTGATCCTGGTCAAGCCGGTGATCGTCATCGTGCTGGGCCTCGCGGGCGCACTGTCGTCCGGCACCGGCCCCGACTCGTTCTCCGCCGTGGTCTCCGGCCTGGCCATCATCCTGCTCGCGATCTTCGCCTCGGCGATGATCTACCGCTTCGTCCCCGGCTTCGGCGACGAGATCGTGGCCTCCCGGAACAACCGTCTGCACCGCGCCGGCGAGAACGCCGCGGCCGCCGTCATCTCCTCCCCCGCGTCCCTCGTCTCCCAGGGCATCAAGACCCACAGCAGCCGCGGCGACGGCGGCGGCCAGGCCCCGGCCAAGAGCGCCCCCCGCCCCGCCAACCCGCTCTCGGGCGGCGTCGCCGCCCACAGCAGCCGCGGCACCTCCGGCGGCGGTACGGGCGGCGGAGCGACCCCGGCCCCCCGCAGCGGCAGCCCCACCACGGGCACCCCTCACTCCAGCCGCGGCAACAGCGGCAGCACCAGCAGTAACCGCAACAATCCAGGAGGTGCAGGGCGTTGACGACCCAGTCCCAACCGGTCTCGCCCCGCCGCACGTATCTCATCGGCCGTGCCCGTCCGAACGCGATCGTCGGCAAGAACCGCGAGACCGGCGAGATCGCGCTCATCATCGTCGGTGCCTTCCTCGGCATGATGAGCGGACTCCTCGTCCCCCTCCTGCCCCTGCGCATCGGGCTGCTCACGGGTTTCCCGGTGCTCGCGCTCGCCGCGGTCTACGTCCCGTACAAGCACCGCACCTTCTACAAGTGGTTCGAGATCAACCGCAGCTACAAGCGCATGCTGAAGCGCAGCACCGCGTATCGCTCCACCGCCACCGAGGCCGGCACCCGCCTGGACGGCCGCGAGGTCGAAATCGGCCCGCCGCCCGGCATCGGCGGCGTCAGCTGGCTGTCGGCGCCCTTCGGCCCCGACGAGATCGCGGTCCTGCTGCACGCGGACCGCCGCACCGTCACCGCCGCCATCGAGATCGAGGGTCCCGGCGTCGGCCTGCGCGACTCCGAGGACCAGGAAGCCCTCGTCGACCGCTTCGGCACACTCCTCAAGCACGTCGCCAACGGCGACGGCTTCGTCACCCGCCTCCAGATGCTCGCCCGTACGCTGCCCGCCGACCCCGACGCGCACGCCAAGGACGTCGCCCAGCGCGGCGACCACCAGGCCCCGGGCTGGCTCCAGGAGTCGTACGACCAGCTGCAGTCCATGGTCTCGACCTCCAGCGAGCAGCACCGCGCCTACCTCGTCGCGTGCATGCACTACACGCGCGAACTCGCCGCCGAGGCCAACGCCATGGCCCGCGCCGCCCGCCACGCCTCCGGCGCCCGCCGGCTGGACCGCGACGGCGGCCTCGCCGTCGTCATGGCCCGCGAGCTGACCGACATCTGCGCCCGCCTCGCCGAGGCCGACATCCGCGTCCGCCAGCCGCTCGGCCAGTCCCGGCTCGCGTCGCTCGTGCACTCGATGTACGACCCGGACCACCCGATCGACCACATCCAGGCCATGTCGAAGCGCAACGCCTGGCCCGCCGAACTCGACGCCGTCGAACCGACGTACCTCCAGGCCAAGACCCGCGAGTCCGCCACCCGCGAGCCCTGGTGCCATGCCACCGCCTGGATCAAGGAGTGGCCGATGACCCCCGTCGGCGTCAACTTCCTCGCCCCGCTCCTCGTCCACACCCCCGACGTGATCCGCACGGTCGCCGTCACCATGGACCTGGAGCCCACCGAGGTGGCCATCGAGCGCATGCTCACCGAGAAGACCAACGACGAGGCCGACGCCTCCCGCCAGGCCAAGATGAACCGCACCGTCGACCCCCGCGACATCGCCGCCCACGGCCGCCTCGACCAGCGCGGCGAGGATCTCGCCAGCGGCGCGGCCGGCGTCAACCTCGTCGGCTACATCACGGTGTCCTCGCGCTCGCCCGAGGCCCTGGCCCGCGACAAGCGCACGATCAGGGCGTCCGCCGGCAAGTCGTACCTGAAACTGGAATGGTGCGACCGCGAGCACCACCGCGCCTTTGTGAACACCTTGCCGTTCGCGACCGGCATCCGCCGCTAGGGCCGAAGGGGCACAGACCGATGCGAGATCCGCTGTCCGTCCTCACCGAAGCCTTCACCGCCTTCCTCTTCGGGAAGGTGGAGACGACCCGTCTGCCCGTCCGTACCTCCACCGGGCAGGCCCAGGCCGTCTACCTGCCGACCGCCGCGCCCGGCCTCGGCGACTCCGGCGTGATCATCGGCCGCGAGGTGTACAGCGGCAAGGGGTACATCTACGACCCCTTCCAGCTGTACGGTCAGCAGCTCCCCGCGCCCCACTGGCTGGTCCTCGGCGAGTCCGGCAACGGCAAGTCGGCGCTGGAGAAGACGTACGTGCTGCGCCAGCTCCGCTTCCGCGACCGCCAGGTCGTCGTCCTCGACGCCCAGGGCGAGGACGGCGTCGGCGAGTGGAACCTCATCGCGCAGGAGCTGGGGATAACTCCCATCCGCCTGGACCCGATGGTCGCGAACGACTCCGGCATCCGCCTCAACCCGCTCGACCCGTCCATCACCACCACGGGCCAGCTCGCGCTCCTGCGCACCATCATCGAGGTCGCGATGGGCCACGGCCTCGACGAGCGCTCCGGCTTCGCGCTCAAGGTCGCCCACGCGTACGTCAACGAGCACGCCGTCGACCGCCAGCCGATCCTCACCGACATCGTCGAACGCCTGCGCCACCCCGAGCCGGAGTCGGCGGAGGCGATGAACGTCGCCCTCGACGACGTACGGGCCTGGGGTCTCGACGTCGCCCTCGTCCTCGACCGGCTCGTCGACGGCGACCTGCGCGGCATGTTCGACGGCCCGACGACCGTCGGCATCGACCTCGACGCCCCGCTGATCGTCTTCGACCTCTCCCACATCGACCGCAACTCCATCGCCATGCCCATCCTCATGGCGATCGTCGGCGTGTGGCTGGAGCACACCTGGATCCGCCCCGACCGGAAGAAGCGCATCTTCCTCGTCGAGGAGGCCTGGCACATCATCAACAGCCCCTTCGTGGCCCAGCTGTTCCAGCGCCTGCTGAAGTTCGGCCGCCGCCTCGGCCTGTCCTTCGTCGCCGTCGTCCACCACCTCTCCGACGTCGTCGACGGCGCGGCGGCCAAGGAAGCCGCGGCCATCCTCAAAATGGCCTCCACCCGCACCATCTACGCCCAGAAAGCCGACGAGGCCCGCAACACCGGCCGTGTCCTCGGCCTGCCCCGCTGGGCCGTCGAGATCATCCCGACCCTCACCCCCGGCATCGCCGTCTGGGACGTCAACGGCAACGTGCAGGTGGTCAAACACCTCATCACCGAACGCGAACGCCCGCTCGTCTACACCGACCGTGCCATGACCGAGTCGTCCGACCCCGACCCGGAGCTGGAGTGGGAGCGGGAACAGCGCGCGATCCTCATCGAGCAGCAGATGAAGGACCCCTCCCAATCGACGGTGGCGTAATCCCGTGAGCACGAACCGAACGGATCCCGGATCCCGCCAGGGGGGCGGCGGCATCCCCGACGGCTTCATCGTCGGGCTGTTCACCCTCCTCTTCGGCATCGCCTTCCTCGTCTGGACGGCGACCGGCCTGTCCGGCCTGTTCTCCCACGGCGGCTGGCCGGACGGCGTCACCTTCGCCCGTACGCCGCTGGCCCTGCCGTCGCTCCTCTCCTCCCCGACGGACCTGCCGGCGGCCTGGCCGGACACCCCGCGGGACCAGTTCTCCGGCTACGGCCTGTTCTGGGGCCTGGTCATCGGCGAGGCGCTGATCCTGGTCGTCCTGGCGGTGTTCGTCCTCGGCACTCTGGCCCGCTGGCGCGCGATCCGCGCGAACCGGAAGACGGCCGGGTACGAGAAGGCGTACGCGAAGCCCTACGAGAAGCCCTACGAGAAGCCGGCCCCCGTTCCGACGGAGGCCGTTCCGACGGAAGCCGTTCCGACGGAGGCCGCCCCCGCCCAGCGCCACCCCGAGCCCGCCCCGCCTCGCGACACTCCCCCGGCCCCCCGCACCCCGGCCGACGAGCAGCCCCCGCCCCCCGAACCGACCCCGGCCCCGGCCGCCACGCCCGCCCCTCCCCCCACCCGCATCGTGTACGGGTCGGCGGCGGAGCGCCGCGAGGTCGCCCTCCAGGCGGTACGGGACGCCGAGGGCGCGGCCCTCGTCGTGACGTCCGACCCCACGCTCTGGGCGGAGACGAAGGACGCGCGCGGCAAACTCGGCCCGGTCCTCGTCTACGACCCGGGCCACCTGTGCGAGACCCCGGCCCGGCTCCGCTGGAACCCCGCCGAGGGCTGCGAGGACCCCGCCGTGGCCCAGAGCCGCGCGTCCGCGCTGCTCGCCCCGGTACGCCCGCAGGCCCGGATCGACGCGGCCATGACCGACACCGCCGAAACGCTCCTGCGCTGCTGGCTGCACGCCGCCGCCATAGACGGCCGCCCGTTCAAGCAGGTCCACCGCTGGGCTCAGGGCAGCGACGCCCACGAGCCGGTACGGATCCTCCGCACCCACCCGAAGGCCGCCTCGGGCCACGCCGGCCTGCTCGAATCCGCGCTCACCGCGCACCCCGAACGCCGCCGCACCGCCCAGGAACTGACGGCCCGTGCCCTGACCTCCCTGTCCCTGATCCACATCAGGAACGCCTGCACGGCGAACCGCGCCGACTCGGTCGCGCTCGCCGCGCTCCTCCCCGAGCAGGGCACGCTCTACGTCGTCGGCGAACCGATCGAGGACCCCCGCACCCACCCGGGCGCGATGCCGCTCCTCACCGCCCTGGTGACCGCCGTGACCGACCACGCCCGCCACCAGGCCACCCGCTCCCCCGACGCCCGCCTCGACCCGCCGCTGAGCCTCGTCCTCGACGACATCGCCGCGGTGGCCCCTCTCCCCGGCCTCCCCGACCTCCTCACGGACGGCCCGTCCGAGGGCCTCCCCACCCTGGCCCTGATGCGATCCCCGGCCCAGGCCCAAGCCCGCTGGCCCTCCCCGCTCCCCACCCCCTGACCGCCCTGGCAAAGAGCGCCGCGCCCCGCCCCGGCTACCCCGCCCGCACCAACTCGTACTCCCGGTCGTAGTCCGTCGCGCTCCCCGGCATCAGCACCCGCACCCCGGTCCACACGAACCCGAACCGCCGGTAGAACGCTTCCGCCCGCTTGTTCTCCTCGTGCACGTACAGCCGCACCCGCTCGATCGGCCGCACCCCGGACACCCCCCACGACCACTCCACCGCCGCCCGGAACAGCGCGTCGATCACCCCGCTCCCGCGCGCCTCCTCCCGCACGAACACCCCCACCACGTGCGTCTGGTCGACGGTCGGCGCCTCTCCGAACGCGACCCCGCCTTCGTCGTCGGGCCGCTCCACGAGCACCGAGACGGTCCCGAGCCAGCGCCCTTCGGGCGTCTCCGCCACGAACTGGCGCACGCGCCCGTTGCCGCTCTCGCCGGCGCCCGCGGTCCGTTCCTGCCAGAACGCGTCGGGCCGCGCGACGGCGTCCTCGTAGGTCTCCAGGAAGGCGAGGTGGGCGACGGGGTCCTGGAGGGCCTCGAGCCGGAGCTCGCGCGCCTTCTCCCACTCGTCGGCTCGGATGACACGAATTGCATAGTCCATGTCAGGATCTTCATCACGAGCACCCCCTCTGACAAGGGGGTTTCGTGGTACCCAGGTACGACGACACCTCGGCCCGCCCCGCCCTAGCGTGGGCGGGTGACGACGCGGACGACGGTGGAGACGACAGCGGCCAGCCGGTACGTACGGCGTCTGCTGGCCCGCGTCCGGGCGTTCGACACCGCGCGCCCGGGCGTGTGGGACGCGACGGTGACGGCGATGTGGACGGTCTCCGCTCTCGTGGACGCGACCGGCGGCGGCTGGCGGACGACGTCCGCGGATGCGACGGTGCCCACATGGCTGGTCGTGGTGCTCGACCTCGCGCTCGTCCTGCCTCTCTACTGGCGCCGCCGGCACCCGATGGCCGTCCTCGCGGCGATGGCGGTCGCGGCGCTGGTCAGCGGTGCCTCGGGCGCGCTTCTCCAGGCCGGCTACATGCAGCTGTTCCCGGTCTTCCACATCGCGCTGACGCGCCCGCCCCGCGCCCTGCTGTCGGCCGCCGCGCTCCTCGCTCCGCCGCTGGCCGTGGCCTCGATCCGGTTTCCCACGGGGTACGGCTCCACCGGCGAGGGCGGCTGGGACCTGCTGGTCGTCCCGTACCTGTGGGCGTTCGCCCTGGCCTCGCTGGCCGGCATCACGGTGCGCTCGCGCCGGGAGGAGCGGGTGCAGGAGGTCGAGCGGGCGGCGGCGGCCGAACGGGACCGGATCGCCCGCGAGATGCACGACATCATCGGCCACAACCTGTCGGTGATCACGGGTCTCGCGGACGGCGGCCGGTACGCGGCGGCGAAGCGCCCCGAGCAGGCGGCCCAGGCGCTCGACGCCATCGCCACCACGAGCCGTCAGGCGCTCGCGGAGCTGCGCCGGGTGCTGCGCGCCCTGGATCCGGAGGCGGTACGGAGCCCTCAGCCGGGTCTGGCGGACCTGCCGGCCCTGATCGACGGCGTCCGCGCGGCCGGCCTCCCGGTCGAGTCGGAGATCTCCGCCGCCCCCACCCTGACCCCCGGCGCCCAACTGACGGTCTACCGGATCGTGCAGGAGGCGCTGACGAACGCCCTGAAGCACGCGGGCCCGGACGCACGGACCACCGTGACCCTCGCCCACGCTCCCGCGGCCACGGTCGCCACGATCACCAGCACCACCCCCGCGCCTGCCTCCCCCGCCCCCACCGCGGGCCAGGGCCAGGGGATCGCCGGAATGCGCGAGCGCGCGGCGCTCTACGACGGCACACTCGTATGCGGCCCGCTGCCGGACGGCACGGGCTGGCGGGTACGACTGCGACTTCCCCGGGAGGACTCCCCCTCGTGACGAGCGTTCTCATCGCCGACGACCAGCCGATGCAGCGGTTCGGTTTCCGGATGCTTCTGGAGAGCCAGGACGACATGACGGTCGCCGGCGAGGCCGGCGACGGCATCGAGGCGGTGCGTCTCGTCGGCCACCACCGCCCGGACGTGGTCCTGATGGACATCCGGATGCCGGGCCTGGACGGCATCGAGGCGACCCGCCGCATCATCGCCGCGGGCGCCGCGACCCGCGTCCTGATCGTGACGACCTTCGACCTGGACGAGTACGCGTACGAGGGCCTGCGCGCCGGCGCCAGCGGCTTTCTGGTGAAGGACGCGCAGCCCGAGGAACTCCTCGCGGGCGTCCGCGCGGTCGCCGCGGGCGACGCGGTGGTGGCGCCCAGCCTGACCCGCCGCCTCCTGGACACCTATCTCCACCGCATGCCCGCGTCGGCTCCGGCGCCCCGTGCTGAGAACAACCCCCGGCTGTCCTCTCTCACGGACCGGGAGAGGGAGATCCTCACGGTCATCGCCCAGGGCTGGACGAACGCCGAGATCGCCGGCCGTCTCCATCTGGCCGAATCCACGGTGAAGACCCATGTCTCCCGTGTCCTCTCCAAGACCGGCTCCCGCGACCGCGTCCAGGCCGTCATCCTGGGCTACGACACGGGCCTGGTGTCCCCGGACCACCGGTGAGTTCCGCTCCTGTCCTGGAAATGAACGCAAAAATGCCTCAACCCCCGGACAAAGTCCGGGGGTTGAGGCTAAAAATTGTTCGGCGGTGTCCTACTCTCCCACAGGGTCCCCCCTG
>NZ_JBEYHT010000101.1:0-17037 GCF_040635425.1 Streptomyces laurentii
GACACACATGACGGCGATCTTCGCGGCTTCCTCAACCGCAGAGATCACCGCCAGCGCGTCACAAAGTGCAGCCGGTCAGTTACCCAACACTTTCTGAGCCCCGGCGGGCCGGAACGGCGCGGACCGGTCGGGGGGCCGGTCAGCCGTACCTCGGACGTCCCGTACCTCGGGCGTCCCCTCCCTCAGGCATCCCGTCCCCTCGGGCATCCGTCCCCTCGGGCGTGCCGTCCGTCAGCCGTCCATGCCGGCGAGGATCAGCGGAAGCCGGGCGGTCCCGGCGTCGGTGACCTTCACCGGAACACCCCAGTCCTGCTGGTGGACGTGACAGGCCGGGTACTCGTTCGCCGGGTCGTCGTCGCAGGACGCGGCCATCGCCGAGACGTGCAGGACGCCCTCGGTCAGCTCCGGGTTCAGTTCCAGGTCCCGGAACAGGTCGGTGCCCGTACCGTCGCCCGCGAGCAGCAGCCCGGGCGGCGTGGAGGAGACGAGCAGCCGGGTCGACGGACCGTACCGCTCGTCCAGCTTCTGGCCCTTCGGCGCCTGGAACACCACGTCGAGGCGGAGCCGGCCCGGGGCGACGTCGGTGGCCTCGCGGCGGGTGCGGTGGGCGACGGCCTCGACCCGTACCGCCTCCTCCGGCAGCCGCAGCCGGGTCAGCCGGTGCCGGGCCGACTCGACGACCACGACGTCCTCACCGATGACGACCGCGTCGCTCGGCTCGCGCAGATCCGTGGCCAGGGTGGTGACCTCGTCACTGGCCGGGTCGAAGCGGCGCAGCGCGTGGTTGTACGTGTCGCAGACGGCGACCGAACCGTCGGGCAGCGCGGTCACGCCCAGCGGGTGCTGGAACAGCGCCTGGCCGGCGGCGCCGTCGCGGTGGCCGAAGTCGAACAGGCCGGTGCCGACGGCGGTGTGGACCGTGTATCCGGTGCCCTCGGCGCCCTCGGTGTCGATGAAGCGCAGCGCGCTGGTCTCCGAGTCCGCGATCCACAGCCGGTCGGCGGTGGCGGCGAGCCCCGACGGCTGCGCGAACCACGCCTCGGCGGCGGGCCCGTCGACCAGGCCCTCGTTGGTGGTGCCGGCGGCGACCTCGACGGTGCGGGTCTCCGGGTCGTACGTCCAGATCTGGTGGACGCCGGCCATCGCGATCCACACCTTGCCCCGCCACCAGGCCACGTCCCACGGCGACGACAGGTCCACGTCCAGGGCCGGACCGGAGGTCGGCGAGCCCTGCCACCACTGGCGGCCGGTGCCCGCGATCCGCTCGACGGTGCCGGTCGCCGGGTCGAACAGCTTCAGCGCGTGGTGGACGGTGTCGGCGACGACGACCTGCCCGGACGGCAGCAGCGCGAGCCCCTGCGGCTCGCGGAACTCCCCGTCACCGTCGGTACCGATCCGCCGGACCACCGTCTCGCCGTCCTCGGCCAGCTCGACGAGCTGGTGGCGGGTGGTGTCGGAGACGAGCAGGTTCCCGGACGGCAGTACGACGGCCTTGCCGGGGAAGCGCAGATCGGTCGCGGCCGGCTCCGGCGGCACGTACGGCCCGTCGCCGCGCCGCAGCGTGCCCTTCGCCGCGTGCTCCGCCTCCAGCTCCTCCACCAGGGTCCGGATCGCGTTCGCGTGGCCCTCGCCCGCGTGCTGGGCGACGACGTACCCCTCGGGGTCGATGACGACGAGCGTCGGCCAGGCCCGTACGGCGTACTGCTTCCAGGTCGTCAGCTCCGGGTCGTCGAGCACGGGGTGGTGCACCTCGTAGCGCTCGACGGCGTCGACGACCGCCTGGTGGTCGGCCTCGTGCACGAACTTCGGCGAGTGGACGCCGACGATGACGAGCGTGTCCCGGTGCTTCTCCTCCAGCTCGCGCAGCTCGTCGAGGACGTGCAGGCAGTTAATACAACAAAATGTCCAAAAGTCGAGCAGAACGATCTTGCCGCGCAGGTCGGCGAGGGCCGGCTGATCCCCGCCGGTGTTGAGCCAGCCGCCCTTGCCGACGAGTTCGGGGGCGCGGACACGGACGCGGCGGGCGCCGGTGGACGGCGCGGAAGCGGGTGCTGGAGAGGCATCGTTCATTCTTCAAGCTTGCCATTCGGGCGTGAACGGCGGATCACGCGCGCACGGCGGAACGACCGGACGTCAGGGGGTCGCCCGGCGCCGGGAAACGGGTGAATGCGCGGGACCGGGTGGGGTGGGTCGCGCGTGTCGTGGCCGGGGTGGGCGGGGACCGGGCGCACAGCATGGCTGTGCGGCACGATCATCCGACTATTAGGCCGGGAGGCGTCATGCGGGTCACGCGGGGATCGTGCGCGACGCGCACGCCCCTCGCGGCCGTCGTCGCGCTGGCGTTCGTCCTCGCGCTGTGCCCGTGCCTGCCCGCGCACGCGGGCGGCGCCGGGGAGAACGCCCTCGAACTGACCGTCACCGTCGACACCGTCCCCGGAGTGCCCGGGCCCACGGTGCGGACGGGGGCGGCCGTCGTGAAGAAGTACCGGCTGGTCAACGGGGGCGAGGCCGATCTGTACGGGGTGACGGTCGCCGACGGCCAGGTGCCCGGCGGGGGGATCCGCTGCCCCGCCCGGACGCTCGCCGCGCTCGGCTCCTTCGTGTGCGCCGCCCGCTTCCCCGCCCGGGCCGGCGAGCACATCGGGACCGTCACCGCCCACGGCGACGTCCCGTCCCTGGGGCAGCGGCTCACCGCCACCGCGCGTGCCGGGTACGAGGGGATCGGCGGCGCGCTCGGCCTCGCGGAGACGGTACGGGTCACCGGGAACGAGGCGGTCGTCTCGTACACCGTCACCAACCGCGGCGACCGGACGGTGTACGGGCTCCGGCTCACCGACGCGGCCCTCGGCGCCGCCCCCGGCGCGATGCCGTGCGTGGAGGCGCTGGCGCCCGGGGTGTCCGCCGGGTGCGCGGCGACGGTACGGCGCGACCCCGGGTCGTACCGCAGCACCGGGCTCGTCACGGGCACCGACCGGATCACCACCCTCGCCGAGGACGGCGCCCGCGTCCCGGCCCCGCTCCTCACCGCCGAGGCCACCGCCACCTTCCGGGTGCCCGGCGGCGGCACCGCCCCGGGAACGGGAACGGGAACGGGAGCGGGAGCGGGCACCGGCGGGGGAGCGGGTGCGGGCGGAACGAGCGCGGGCGCGAGCGCGGGCGCGGGTACGGGTACGGGTACGGGTACGGGTACGGGCGCGGGTACGGGTACGGGTACGGGTACGGGCGCGGGTACGGGTACGGGCGCGGGTACGGGTACGACTCCGGGAGCGGGCGTCCCCCCGGCCCCGGGCACGGCCGCCGTCCCCGGGGCCGGACCGCCGGGCACGGCGGCGGCGACCGCGGGAGCGACCGCTGGGGCGGCCGCGGGCGCCACGGCGGGGGCCGCAGCGGGAGCTGGGGCAGCCGCAGGCGCGACCGCCGGGGCCGGTGCCGGGGCCACGGCGGGCGCCGGTGCCGGGGCCACGGCGGGGGCCGCAGCGGGTGCGGGCGCCGGAGCCGGGGCCGGTGCGCCCGGTGCCGCCGCTCTCTCGCGGGCCGCCACAGCCGCGGCCGCCGCCCTCGCCGCCGCTGCCGCCGAAGCGCTGACCGCCCCGCCCGGTACCGCCCCGCCCGGCGCGGCGGAGGGCCCGGCTCCGGAAGGCCTGGCCCCCGGAGCGGGCACCGGCGCGGGGACCGGGACCGGAGCCGAAGCCGGCGCCGCCTCAGGCACCGGGGCCGGGGCCGGAACAGGAGCCGGGGCCGGGGCCGGGACCGGGGCCGGGGCCGGGGCCGGGACCGGAACAGGAGCCGGGACCGGGGCCGGAACAGGCACAGCGGCCGGAACAGGCACCAGCGGTGGCACCGGGACCGAGCCCGGCACCGGAACCGCCCGTCCGCCCGGCGCACGCCCCCCGGCCGCCGCCGGAAGCGAGGAGGCGCTGCTGCCCCGCGTACGCCACCGCGCCCGTCAGCTCCCCCACCTCGGCATCGCCTGGATCCTGCTCCTGCTCCTCATCCCCGCCGCCGTCGCCGCCGCCCTGCTCGGCTCCCGCAACCTCTGAGCGACCCTGGGAGACCCCGTGGTTCTGACCGAAACGCTCGTCGTCGTCTTCGTCGTGTGCCTCGTCGCCGCGGTCGCCGTCTTCGCCAAGACCCGGCTGTTCCCGGTGAGGGAGGACGAGGAACCGCGCGAGGACGTCGCCGAGTACGTCGCGATGATGGTGTCGGTCCTCTACGCGCTCGTGCTCGGCCTGTGCCTCGTCTCCGTATGGGACAACTGCTCGGCGGCCCAGGACACCGTCCAGGCCGAGGCCAGCGCGCTGCACCAGACGTACCTGCTCGCCGACGCCTTCCCCACCGCCCAGAAGCAGGCCATGCGCAACGCCGCGACCACCTACGCCGCCCACGTCGTGCACGTCGAATGGCCGCTGATGGTCGAACGCGAACCCCTCGGCTCCTCGGGCTGGAACCTGCTGGCCCAGCTGCGCGACGCCAGTACGATCCGCGGCTCCACCAGCACCACCGGGCAGCAGATCACCTCGCAGGAGGTGACGGCGCAGCTCAGCAATGTCGACGACTCCCGCCGCAGCCGGGAGGCGGCGGCCCAGCAGAGCCTGTCGCCGGTGCTGTGGGCCGGGCTGATCATCGGCGGTGTGCTGACGCTGGCGTTCATGTTCCTCTTCGGGATCCAGCGCACCACCACCCATGTGGTGATGGTGATGGGCCTGTCCGGCTTCATCGCCTTCACCGTGCTGCTCATCCACCAGCTGGACGCGCCCTTCGGCGACCTGTTCGGCGCGAACCCGACCCCGTTGACCCGCTACTTCCCCGTCTGATGCCAGGGAGGCCCCCATGAAGTACTTGGTACGGGACAAGATCCTCGCCGTCGGCGACGACTACTGGATCGAGGACGAGTACGGCCGCCACGCCTTCCTCGTCGACGGCAAGGCGCTGCGACTGCGCGACACACTGGAACTGAAGGACCCCGACGGGCGGATCCTCGCCGTCCTGCGGCAGAAGATGCTGAGCCTGCGCGACGCGATGACCATCGAGCGCGACGACCGCGTGCTCGCCACCATCCGCCGCAAACGGCTCTCGCTGCTCCGCAACCACTTCCGGGTGACCCTCGTCGAGGGCACCGTCCTGGACGTCAGCGGCCGGATCCTGGACCGGGAGTTCACGGTCGAGTACGAGGGCGAACTCCTCGCCCACATCTCCCGCCAGTGGTTCCATGTGCGCGACACCTACGCCGTGAACGTGGTCCGCGAGGACGCCGATGCCGCCCTGCTCATCGCGATGGCGGTGTGCGTGATCCGGATGGCCGAACGGGAGCGGGAGCACTAGCGTTCGACACCGGCCCCGAGCCCCTGGTCTCCCAGCCTCCCAGTCTCCCGGGAACGGCCCTACAGCACCCGGTCCTTCAGCGCCGGGAACTGCTCCCGCGTCGACGCCACCTTCGCCGGGTCCAGGACGACCCTCAGCGTCTCCTCGCCGGGCCCGGCCTCCGCCAGGACCTCGCCCCACGGGTCGACGACGATCGAGTGGCCGGCCTGTTCGACGTCCGCGTGCGTGCCGGCGGTGCCACAGGCCAGTACGTACGCCTGGTTCTCGACCGCGCGCGCCTGCGCGAGCAGTGTCCAGTGCGCGCGGCGGCGGGCGGGCCAGCCGGCCGGGATCACGAACGCCTGCGCGCCGGCGTCGACCAGGCCGCGGAAGAGCTCGGGGAAGCGGAGGTCGTAGCAGGTCGCGACGCCGACGGTGAGCCGCGGCAGGTCGACGGTGACGAGGTCCTCGCCGGCCGCCATCAGCACGGCCTCGCCCTTGTCGAAGCCGAACCGGTGGATCTTCCGGTACGAGGCGACGAGTTCGCCGTCGGGGGAGAAGACGAGCGAGGTGTTGTAGAGGGAACCGGCCCCGTCGGCGGCGCCGTCCGGCACCCGCTCGACGAACGAGCCCGCGTGCAGCCACACTCCGGCGTCGCGCGCGGCGGCGGCCATGGCCTCGTACGTGGGACCCTTCAGCGGCTCGGCCTCGGCACCGAACGCCTCGTACGCGAAGGCACCGGTCGGCCACAGTTCCGGCAGGACCACGAGGTCGGCGACGCCCCGCTCCTCCCGCACCAGACGGGCCACGCGCGCCCGCCGGTCGTCGACTGGTTCGTCCGGGTCTACCGCGATCTGGATCAGCGAGGCGCGCACACTACCACCGTCCTGGCATTCGAGCCGTCAACACCGGCCTACGATCGTCACACGAAAGCACTGCCGGGGTGCCTCCGGGCAGCGTAACTTAGCGTCCAAGCCTCCCACGCCGTCATGCTTCCAGCCCGTTCCCCAGCCGCCCGCCACTTCAGCCCGCGCACCGAAGAACCGCCGAGGGGTCCCGTGACCGTCCATCCCAGCCTTCAGAACTACGCCGACGCCTGGACCCATGCCGTGGAGGCGATCGCCGAGCTGGTCAAGCCGCTCGTCGAGGGCGAGTGGAACCGTGCCACGCCCTGCCCGAGCTGGTCGGTGCGCGACATCGTCTCCCATGTCATCGGCATGGAGACCGAGATGCTGGGCGACCCGCGGCCGATCCACAGCCTGCCCCGCGACCTGTTCCACGTCCGGACGGACCACGCCCGGTACATGGAGATGCAGGTCGACGTGCGGCGGCACCACACCGCGCCGGAGATGACCTCGGAGCTGGAGTACATCCTGATCCGCCGGGCCCGGCAGCTGCGCAACGAGAACCGCGCCCCGGACACCCTGATCCCCGCCCCGCTGCGCGCCGAGCAGACGCTCGAAACGGCGTACCGGACGCGGGCCTTCGACTGCTGGGTGCACGAGCAGGACCTGCGCGCCGCGCTGGGCGTCCCCGGCAACCTGGACTCGCCCGGCGCGTACGTCGCGCGGGACGTGCTCCTGGAGGCGCTGCCGCGGGTGGTGGCCAAGGAGGCGGGCGCACCGGCGGGTTCGGCGGTGGTGGTCGACGTGACGGGGCCGGTGGAGTTCCTGCGGACGGTCCGGGTGAACGCCCAGGGCGAGGGGTCGATCGACGGAACGCCCTCGCTCGGCCCGGCGGTGACGCTGGCGACGGACTGGGAGACGTACGTCCGGCTGGCCTGCGGCCGGGTACGGGCGGCCGAGGTGGCCGACGCGGTCAAGGTCGAGGGTGACGAGGATCTGGCGCGGGCGATCCTGGAGCGCTTCGCGGTCACCCCGAACTGACGCGCGCTCGGGCGGACGAACGGAGCGAGCCCCCGCTTCCCCTTCGTGGGGGCGGGGGCTCGCTCATGCCGTACGTGCGGGGCCGCCGCGGCTCACGCCGGTACGTGCACGGCCTCCACGCGGCTCGCGACCAGGCGCTCCCGCTCGCGGCGGGTGGTGCGCGCCTTGAGGCGGACGATCTGGGTGACGCCCAGGGCCTGGAGGACGAACACCGAGGAGAACGCGATCCGGTAGTCGTCGCCGGTCGCGTCGAGCAGGACGCCGACGGCCAGAAGCGTCGTCATGGAGGCGATGAAACCACCCATGTTGACGATTCCGGAGGCCGTGCCCTGACGCTCCGGCGGGTTGGCGGGCCGGGCGAAGTCGAAGCCGATCATCGAGGCCGGGCCACAGGCGCCGAGGACCACGCACAGCACGATGAGCAGCCACATCGGCGCGTGGTCGCCCGGGTAGACGAGGGTGGCGGCCCACAGCACGGCGGTGGCGGCGACGGTGCCGAGCGCGAGGGGCGCGCGGGCGGCGTGGTGGCGGGCGATGATCTGGCCGTACGCGAGGCCGACGCTCATGTTGGACAGCACGACCAGGGTCAGCATCTCGCCCGCCGTGCCCCGGGACAGCCCCTGGTCCTCGACGAGGAACGGCATGCCCCAGAGCAGCAGGAACACCATCGCGGGGAACTGCGTGGTGAAGTGCACCCACATGCCGAGCCGGGTGCCGGGCTCGCGCCAGGAGTCGGCGATCTGACGGCGGATGAAGGCGGTGCCGCCGGCGCCCGCGGCCGGATGCGCGGGGCGCGCGGGAGCGGGCTCGTACCCCTCGGGGTGGTCCTTCAGGAACAGCAGGAGCAGCACGAGGACGACGACACCGGCGAGCGAACTGCCGACGAAGGTCTCGGTCCATCCCAGGCCGTGCAGGGTGCGGGAGAGGAAGATCGTCGAGACGAGGTTGCCCGCCATGCCGCACAGCGCGGCGATCTGGCCGATGAGCGGGCCGCGCCGGGCGGGGAACCAGCGGGCGCCGAGCCGCAGCACGCTGATGAACGTCATCGCGTCGCCGCTGCCGAGCAGCGCGCGCGAGCCGAGCGCCATGCCGTACGAGGGGGAGAGCGCGAAGCCCAGCTGGCCGAGGGTGTAGAGCACGACGCCGAGGGTCAGCACCTTCTTGGTGCCGAGGCGGTCGACCATGAGGCCGACGGGTATCTGCATGCCCGCGTAGACGAGCAGCTGGAGTATGGAGAAGGTGGACAGGGCCGAGGCGTTGACGTGGAAACGGTCGGCGGCGTCGAGACCGGCGACGCCCAGGGACGTACGGAAGATGACGGCGACGAAGTAGACGGCGACGCCGACGCCCCAGACCAGGACGGCGCGCCGGCCACCGGGCGGGTCGCCCGGCAGGGTGACGGCGCCGCCGTATCCGTTACGGCCGCGGTCGCGGCGGCTCACCGGGCGTCCCCGCGCACCAGGGCCTGGACCCGGCCGAGGTGGCGCCGGACGCACCGGGCGGCGCCCTCGGCGTCACCCGCCTTGATCCGCTCCAGGATCTCGTCGTGCTCGGTGATGTTCTGGGCGACGCGGTCGGGGTGGGCCTGCATCACGGCGACGCCCATCCGCAGCTGACGGTCGCGCAGCTGGTCGTAGAGGCGGGCGAGGATCTGGTTGCCGGCGTGCCGGACGATCTCGGCGTGGAAGCAGCGGTCGGTCACGGACACCTCGCCCAGGTCCCCGACCTCGGCGCGCCGCTTCTGCTCCTCAAGCAGCTCTTCGAGGCGGGTGATCAGCGCGGGCGGCGCGGGTACGGCCCGGCGCACGGCGAACTCCTCGACGAGCAGCCGGGTCTCGACGACGTCCGCGATCTCCTGAGCGGAGACGGCGAGCACCAGGGCGCCCTTCTTCGGGTAGAGCTTGAGCAGCCCCTCCATCTCCAGCTTCAGCAGCGCCTCGCGCACGGGCGTCCGCGACACCCCGACGGCCTGTGCCAGCTCCCCCTCGGTGAGCAGCGTCCCGCCCTCGTAGCGACGGTCCAGCACCGCCTGCTTGACGTGCGCGTACACACGATCGGCGGCGGGCGGCTGCTTGACGGGGGCGGACTCGGGGGCAGGGGCGGGAGCTGGGGCTGATGGCATGCGTACAGCTTAGATACAACAGGTCGACAAACAGGAACCCGTCCACGATGCGATACCAGGTGTGAGTAGTTGAGGTACAGGAAATCCCGGTGAGATTGATCTTGCCGCGATTCCCCTACTTCTGCCGAGGCTCGGGCGTGCTGGGCTCGGGTGCGGTCTCGCCTTCTTCGGGTTCGGGCCAGCGGCCGAAGGGTCCGTGTTCTCCGGGTCCGGTGGCGCCGAGGACGCCGGGCCCTTCCAACGGTGGGGCGGCACGGGGATTACTGGTCGTCTCCGTTCCGGGCCCGCGCGAGCAGCTGGGCCACCACGTAGTCGGTGCCGTCCTGAGCCTGGCGGGTGAGGTCGTCCAGCACGGTGTCGCCGTCGCGGACCTGGACAGTGAGCCGTTCCAGCAGCTCTGGGTCGGTGCCGCTGCCGGGGCCGGTGATGCGGGCACGGACCGGGCGGCGGGGCCCGATGACCTGCGCGTCGTCCGGTGAGGCGGCTTCCTCGGCCTCAGCGAGCGCTCGGTACAGCGAGGCGACCGAGGGGTGGCGTCCCGCGTTCTTGCCCGTCTTGATCGTGAGCTTCTTCGCGATGTCGGGGACGGGGACGCCCTTGTCCTTCAGTGCGACGGCGAAGGTGAGCATGTCGTCGTCGATGACCTTGGGGCGTCCGCCGTGATTGCCCTTGGCGGCGGCGGCCTGCTGGCCCTCCAGGGTCTTCTCCCGGATGTAGTTGCGGTCGAGCTGGGCGGCGACGGCGAGCACGGCGAAGAACATGGCGCCCATGCCGTTGGGGTCGTAGATCCCGGTGAGTGGGCCGGTGAGGAGTTCGAGCTGGACGCCGGCGTCCTGGAGCTGGCCGGACAGGATCATCAGCTCGGCAGCGTTGCGGGCCAGGCGCTTGAGTTCGTGGACGGTGAGAATGACCTCCTGGTCGGGGGCGGCCTCCTTGATGTCGTACGCGAGCTTGAGGGCATTCTCCAGCTCGGGGCGGGTCTTGATCCGGTTGGAGATCTTCTCGGAGAAGATCCGCTTGCAGATCGGTTCGAGCGCGGCGAGCTGGGAGGCGAGTTCCTGCTGGGCGGTCGAGCAGCGGGCGTAGCCGATCCGGATCGGCTTGGCCGCCGCGGCGGCCGGTGGCGCCTTGGCGGGCTGGCCCGCCTTCCAGGGCCGCCCCGGGCCGCGGTCCTCCGGCGTCGGCACCTCCAGCTCCTCGCGGAGCGCGGGCACGAGAATGAAGCGGGCGGTGTGGTACTTCGTTGCGCACTTCCCGCTCCGGGTGCGGCAGGCGCTGCCCGCCGGAGCCTCACATTTCGGACAGCCATTTCGTTCTACCGCGATTGCTGCTTGATCGGGCCTCAGATCCACCCGTACAGTCTGTCAGGACTATCTCGGACAACACGCCGGTTTTGAGAGGACTTCTGCGAACGGCGACCTGGGGATACGCGACAGACTCCGGGCCGTTCTCAGAACTCTCACATCTGGTCATTTATGCGAATCGCCGGGCGTCGCGCTTGTCATCACAGTTGCAGACGGCCCGCTGGCCCCCACGATGTGGTTGACAGCAGGGACCCCCATGGCTGTCGCTCAAATTGTCACAGCGCCCTGCGCGAACGCATACGGGCGATGGATCACCACGCGTGGCATCAAGACCGTCGCCGACCGCCTGGCGTCGGCGACGGATGCCCCTGAACGTCATGGCGACCTGATTCCGCCGGGGCCGTGGGGTGAGCGCGGACGGGCTCGGGGTTCGCGGATTGCGGTCGCTTACCCCGCTCCGGCGCATGCCTCCGCCTCTGCCAGGTACCGCGCCACCGGGCCCAGGGTCAGCATTCCGCTGGCGGCGCCGGCGTGTTCTGCACAGGCATCACGCAGGGCAGCCGCAGCGTGCGCGGCGATTCCGCGCTCGCCGAGGCGTACGGCGGCGCGGGCGGTCAGGCACCACATGGCCTCCTGCATGTGGTCACGCGGTGGTTCGGGCACCGCAGCGAGGGCGGTACGGGCCTCCTCGCCCCGGTCCTGGGCGAGCAGCACGAGGGGTCGCGTCCAGGGCCTGTACGGGCCCCAGTCGAGGTGCGGGTCGGTGGGCGCGGGCCGGTCGTGCAGCAGGCGCAGTCCCAGTAGGGCGAGCGGGAACAGGCCGCGGTGCAGCCCCGGCATTCCGGCTGTCCGGAGGGCGTCCTCGGCAGCGCGGTAGTGCGCTGCTGCCGTGGCGGCGGTCGGTCCGCCAGGTTCGGCGCTGCGGGCGGCCGTGGCACGGGCCCTGAACCACCCGGTGAGGACGGGGACGAGGGGCGCCTCGGTGGTGGCGGCGAGCTGGTCGGCTGCATTGGCGTGCGAGGTCGCGGCGTCGAGGTCGCCGAGGGCCGAGGCGGATTGCAGGCGGACGAGTCGGCCGAGTACGGCGAAGTTCGGCAGCTCGTGCCGGGTGGCCAGGTCGAGGATCTCGGCGCCGGTCCTGTCCCGTGCCGCCGCGAGCCCGGGGCGGGTGAAGGACTGCAGGAACACCCCGTTGAGGGCGAAGGCCAGCAGGGCGGGATCGGCCAGGTGCCGTGCCAATTCCTCTGCCTGTCGCGCCGCCTGCTGCGCGTGCTTCAGCTCGGTCCCGGACAGATCGGCGCTGCGGCTCTCGACGGCGACCGTGGCCAGGAGGCGGGCGCGCAGGTCGGCGGGGCCGCCTGGGCCAAGCCCGGTGAGCGTGCGCTCGGCAGCCGCGATGACGGCGCGGGACTGCTCGGGGTCGTCGGCACGGCTCCAGAGGGCGGGCACGTCGTAGGCGCCGATGGTCCGGGCGGTCAGAGAGAGGTCTCCCGTGCGTTCCGCCGCATGGATGGCGGCGAGGCGGTCGCGCCGGGAGTGGACGAGGGCGTCGCCACCCGCCAGCGCGAGGGTGCGGGCCAGATCCATGGTGGTGCGCGGGCCGAGCCGGACACCATGGCCGGTCCACGCGGTACGTGCTCCTTCTGGGGGCGCGGACCCGTTGAGGATGTCCGTCTCCAGGCGCTGAAGGTCGGCGCCGGGGTCGAGTCCGAGTTGGTCAACGAGCATCGCGCGGGCGCGGCGGAGGATGGCCAGTGCGTCGGCCTGGCGGCCCGCGCGGTACAGCGCGCGGGCAAGCAGCTCCCAGGCCGGCTCGCGCCACGGGTGTTCGGCGACATGGGCACCCAGTTCGGCGACGAGGTCGGCCCCTTCCCCGGAATCGAGGAGGATGCGGGCGCGCAGTTCCACCCCCTCCAACCTCAATTCCTCCAGTCGGGTCCGCTCGCGCTGCGCCCATGCGGAGCCGGTCACATCGGCGTAGGCGGGTCCGCGCCAGGTCGCGAGTGCCGCGTTGAGGTCGGTCACCGCGTCGGGGTTGCGGCGGGCTCGGGCCAGGGTGTCCTGGAACCGATGGACGTCCACGTCATCGCGCGGCAGGCGCAGCGCGTAGCCGGGACCTTCGGTGACGATTACGCGCGGCGGATTGCGGGGCGGCCGGTCGGGTTCGAGGGCGCGGCGCAACGTGGCGACGAACGTACGCAAAGCACCCACGGCGCGGGCCGGCGGATCGGTCCACAGGTCATCGACAAGGGTGTCGGTGGTGACCATCCGTCCCTCGGCGGCGACGAGCCGGGCAAGTACCTCACGATGGCGGGGTCCGCCCAGGTCAACCGGGCTGCCGTCGTCGCGGAGGGCCCGCACCACACCGAGCACGTCGATTCGCATGCCCCCATCCTCCGTGCCAGGGGCCGGCTGCGCCCAACCGTACTGATCGGCTGCTGATCGCCGTCGCCCAAGCTGATCCGGTCAAGTCCCCGACCCGAAAGGGTGGTCCCTCATGACGCTCACCATTCCCGGCTTCGATCACGTTCGCCTGCCCGGTGCGGACGGTGTGGAGCTGGCTGCAGCTGTCGGCGGCAGTGGTAGCCCGGTCGTGCTGTTGCACGGTTTTCCCCAGACCCACCTGATGTGGCGACACGTCGCCGAGCGGCTCGCCGACGAGCACACGGTGATCTGTCCTGACCTGCGGGGTTACGGCGCCAGCGACAAGCCGACGGCCACCGACCCCGATGTGTACGCCAAGCGCACCATGGCCGCCGACGTCGTGGCCCTGGCGGCGGCGCTCGGCCACGAGCGCTTTGCCCTCGTCGGCCACGACCGAGGCGCCCTGGTCGCCTTCCGGGCGGGGTTGGACCACCCTGAGACCATCACGCACCTGGGCATCCTCGACATCGTGCCGACGCTCGACATGTGGAACGTCCTGCATGGCGCCTCGGCGGCGGTCGGCTACCACCTATTCCTGATGGCGCAGCCGCCGGGCCTGCCGGAGGCGATGATCGCAGGCAGTGCGGACGCGTTCTTCGGCTCGTTCCTCGACGCCTGGGCCAACGACCCGACCACCATGCCCGAGGATGTGCGTGCCGAATACCTGCGCGCGAGCGCCGCGGCGGTGACGTCGATCGTCGCGGACTACCGGGCCTCGGCGGACATCGACGTCATGCACGACCAAGCGGACCTGGACGCCGGGTCGCAACTGGCCATGCCCGTGACGGTCGTCCAGCAGGACTGGGGCGCGCAGCTGGGCTACGACGCTGCCGGCGTGTGGAAGGCGTGGGCGCCGGACCTGGACCACCGGCTGACCCGCGCCGGGCACTTCATGGCCGAAGACGCACCCGACGAGATCGCGGCGGCGATCCAGGGCCTGCTGGCCCGCTGAGCCTCCTGCTCTCGACTCGTCGGCTGGGCCACGTCGGTCGGCGCTAGGTTTTCGGCGATCAGCATTCTTTTCTTGCGCTGGGTACCAGGCGGTGCCGCCCGGCCTGCACGGGGTACAACGAACGGCCTGACGTCTCGGGTGCGCTGGCGGTCAGTCCTCTTCCTCGTCGTCCTCGGCCGTGGGGTCGCGGAAGGGGCGCAAGCCCTGGCCGGGGCCGCTGGCGGTGATGTTGAACAGGTAGCGGCCCAGGAAGTTGATGTGCCGGTCCTTGAGTGGGGAGAGGCGAGCTGCGTCCTCGTCCTTGATGTCGTGGCCCTCGGCGCGGAGCCGGGCGACAGCCGCGTCCAAGTAGCGGGTGTTCCAGAGCACGACGGCGTTGAGGACGAGACCCAGACTGGCCGGCTGGTCCTCCTGTCCCTCGCGGTACGCCTGCCGAATCTGGCCTCGGCCGCCGTGGCAGATCGCGCGGGCGAGACGGTGCCGGGACTCCTGCACGGTCAGCTGCCGGTTCATCAGCCGCCGGTAGGTGTCGTCGACCGGGTCGACCAGGGCGAGCAGATGCATGGTCTTGTCGATCCGCCCGCGAGGGGCCGGTGTTGATGCTCTTGACGGGGACGACGAAGCGCAGGCCGTCGACGGAGGCGAGCAGCCCGCCGCCCCACATCTGGGCCAGCTCGATACGGGACTGGGCGGTGATGAGCGCGGCGTTCGCCGCGGCGATGGTGTCGGCGCGCACGTAGTTCTGGTCGACGTGGGACAGGCGCGAGCGGGTCAGCGCCTGCGCCGCTCGGAGACGTGGCCGAAGGCGTCGAGGAACCCGGTCCAGGAGTGGACCTCGAACAGCAGGTCCGGCAGCTCGATCCTGGGGAGCATGGCCTCCGTGGTGTTCTTCAGCCAGGTCAACGACTCGGGCTCGCCCACGGCGCCGAGCTTGTCCACCGACAACTTGGCCCTGCCGCCGCCCTCGGGGACGACGATCTCCACCTTCGCGTCGTCGCCGGCCTCCTGAAGGCGGTCGGCCATCTGCCGCCACGCCGCATCGAGTCCTCGCGTGAGCTGGGCCAGGTGCTCGCCTGCTTCCTCGGTCAGGGACAGGCCCGCGAGCACGTCCGTGCGCATCGCCTCCCACCGCGGCCCGTCCAGCAGCCGGGCGCGCGGGTCGGCCCACCGGTTCGACGGCGAGGCGAAACCGTCGCGCCGGTTCAGCGCGCGGTGCAGCTGCTCCAGCACGCACACCACGTACGCGTCGCGGTCGACCGCGCCCTGCGGCAGCTTGGCGTTGGAGAACACCGCCCGCTTCCACATCGCGGGCACCAGCTCGGCGTCGACCTCGCGGGGCAGCAGCGGTCGGTCCTTGACCCGGCGCCGCGACAGGGCGGGCAGGCGGCGCACCGCCTTGAGGATGCGCCGTCCGGCAGGGGCGGCGCTCAGCGCGTCCGGCTCGCCCAACAGCGACAGGAAGGGGCGCACGGTGTTGTAGCGCAGGGCCAGCTTCTCGCGCATCGCCGCCTCGGCCGGCCCGTCGTCCTCAGGCAAGGGCCTCCACGGTCGCGACCGCCCCGGACACCGCCGTACGCGGCACGGTCTCCTCCACCGCCGCCCACAGCCCGGCCACGTCCAGATCCGTGCCCGCCTCGGCAACCAGGTCCAGTTCCTCGGTCAGGATCTTCGACGCCTTCGCCAGGATGCGCGCCGCCTTCTCCAGCTGCGGCAGCATCGCCGGCCGGTCCCGGTCCGACGCCCGCCGCGCCGGGCTGATCAGCCGGTTCGCCATCAGCACCGCGAACAGGTCCAGCGCGTCATCGACCGCCTGCGCCTCCAGCTGGCGCACCACCGCCGTCAGCAGCGCGGTGCGCCGCGGCTCCGGCGCCCGCTCGATCGTCTGCGCCTTGCTCAGCTGCCCGTACCGGGCCAGCGTGGACAGCCGGTTCACCGGCAGCCGGGACAGGTTTACCCGCCCCAGCGCGAACGCCGAGATCCCCTCCACCCGCTCCATGGCCCGCACCATCGCCGTACCCGTCGACTTCGTCGGCGGAATACGCAGCCGCTCCAGCTCCGAGACCCGCTTGCCCTCCGGCACCACCAGCAGCTGAGCCAGCGCCGACGCGAGCGCGGGATCGGCCCGGGACGCGGCGCGGGCCACCGCCTCGTACAGGCGCCGCTCGGCAACCGTCCGGGCCTCCGACACCTGCCGGGCCAGCACCGAAACTCCGGGCAGCAGCACCCGGTTCTTCCGCAGCCACGTCACCGCGTGGTTGAACAGCGCCACCGGCCCCTCGGCGTGCGTCCGCGATGCCGAGCTGCCCGGCCAGATACTCCACGGCCTCCCACGGCACCGCGAGCGGGTCCTCACCCAGGAACCGGCCGATGTAGCGGACCGTGCAGATCTGCAAGGCCATGCCCAGGCGATGTGCGTCCGTACGACGCAGGGCGATCAGGTCGCGGTCGTCATCGTCGAGGAAGAAGAACCGCTCCAGCTCCGGTCGCGTGGGCACCTCGGTGAACGTCCCGTACGCCTCGGCCTGCTCATCAGTTAAAAATTCCACCGGCATGCGGCGGATGCTAGCCATGCCCCAGCAGCGATAGAGGATCTTCCTCCGAACCCCCGCACCAGGCCGATCGCGCGTGCTAGACGACCATGATCGTTCTCACCGGGATTTCCTGTACCTCATCTACTCACACCCGGATACGTGGACGGGTCCCCCGGTCGCGGGAAAGGGCCGCTCCCGACGACAACGCGCCCGGTCGGGGGCGGAATCCGTCCCCGACCGGGCGCGTGTTTCACGTGAAACAGGCCGAATCGCCCTCACTCGCGCGACTCGGCCGACTCGTCCAACCCGGGCGTCAGCCCCAGGTGATGAGTCGCTTGGGCTGTTCCAGGATCGCGGCGATGTCGGCGAGGAACCGGGAGCCGAGTTCGCCGTCGACGAGGCGGTGGTCGAAGGACAGCGCGAGGGTGGTGACCTGGCGCGGCTTCACCTTGCCCTTGTGGACCCAGGGCTGGAGCTTGATCGCACCGACCGCGAGGATCGCGGACTCGCCCGGGTT
>NZ_JBEYHT010000102.1:0-14574 GCF_040635425.1 Streptomyces laurentii
ACCGCGGCGGCGAACGGAGCGATCTTCGCCTCCGCCAGCGAACGGACCGTCTCCCGGAGCATCTCGTGCTCCTCGGACAGGCGATACAGGTCGAAGTCCTTGGACATGATCGGGAGCTCCCCTAGCGATGCGATGTGATGCGGTGTGATGCGGTGCGTTGGCGTGGCGCGGATGGCACGCGACACGTCTTGGCACTGAGTACCCTCAGCAAAACACACTCAGTGCCACGATGCTAGTGGCTAAGGTGCTCCCATGCGCGACAGGGGGGTCGACGGGCAGCTCCAGATCCACGAGATCGAGGACGACGGCCCGGACAGGGCGCGGTGCGTCGTGCGCTGCGTGGGCGGAGTGGTGCGGACGGGGGACCATCTCGACGGCGGCAGGCTCACGGTCGAGCGCATCCACCGCTACCGGAGCGTCACCGTGGACGCCCTCACCCCGCCCCACGCGGCCCTCGTCCTGCTCTCCGGGCCGGGCGTCCCGGATCTGCGCCCGTGGCTGGTGGTCTCCACGACGGGGCCGCGCCCGCGTGCGCCGCGCTGAACCTCGTACGGGACGACCACTACGGGTGCGCGGTGTGCGGGGCGCGGCTGCCCCGGAGAGGGAACGTTCCCGCGGAGTAAGTCCGTCAAGTCAGGGTCGATCCGGGCCCGGGTGCCGTGAGTCGGCGGTACGCCGTACCCACCCCGGGGGTCATACGAGGACCGCGGCGGCGAAATGCGGGTGCGCCACAGGAGTCATAGCGGATGTCCGGGACGGAAAGGTGCCTCTCAGAGTCACGCCCGAGCCCGCACCCCGCCCGGGTGTCCCCCGCCGAACCGATCAGTAGGATGAAGGACTGGACGGAAGCGGACCGGGGCGCGCACAGCGCGGGAACGGCACCGCGCCGACGGGGCGGACCGGCGCAGGGCCGGCAGGGGGCCGGGAGAGGGTGACGGCGTGACGGACCGAAGCGGCGTGGGCGGGGTGGAACCCGCCCCGCGCAGGCGCGGCCAGGGCGAGCTGGAAGCCCAGGTGCTCGCCGTGCTGAAGAACGCCCCCGCCCCCGTCCCCGTGGTCTGGGTCCAGGAACACCTCGACGGCGGACTCGCCTACACCACGGTCATCACCATCCTGACCCGGCTGCACGTCAAGGGCGCCGTCGCCCGCGAGCGCGCCGGCCGGTCCTTCGTCTGGACCGCCGTCGCCGACGAGTCCGGTCTCGCCGCGCTGCGCATGCGCAAGGTCCTCGACGCCGAATCCGACCGCAAGGCCGTCCTCGCCAGCTTCGTCACCGCGCTCTCGCCGAACGACGAGCGACTGCTGCGTGAACTCCTCGGCGACGAGGGCGAAGAGAGAACGGGCGGCCCGCGGGAGGGCGGAGACTAGCGGGCATGGGAGTCTTCGTCTTCCTTCCGCTGCTGCTCCCGCTGAGCGCCTGGCCGGTCGCCCGGCTCGCCGAGCACCGGCTGCATCCGCGTACCGCCACCCGGCTGCTCACCGGCTTCGCCGTCGTCCTCGCCCTGTGCAGCACCCTCTGCCTGATGCTGCTCATGGTCGTCGGCACCGCGCAGCTCCCGGGCAACCCGCTGCCGGACGGCTGGTCCGATCCGGAGGTACGGGCCGCCGTGCCGTACGACGAGATCGCCGGGCGCCTCGCGATCCCCGCCCTCGGGGCCGTGGTCCTCGGCTGCGCGCACGCGCTCGTCCGGCATCTGCGGGTACGGCGCCGGGTCGAGCGGGCCCTGTCCGGGCTGCCGGGCCGGCCGGTCGCGGTGCTGCCCGACCCCGTGCCGTACGCCTACGCGCTGCCGGGCCGGCGCCGCGGCCGTGACCGGGTGGTGGTCAGCGCCGGGCTGCTCGGCGCGCTCGGCTCCGCCGAACGCCGGGCGCTGTTCGCGCACGAGCGGGCCCATCTGAAGGCCCGCCACCACCGGCATCTGCTCGCCGTCGAGCTCGCGGCCCGTGCCAACCCGTTCCTGCGCCCGCTGCGGACCGCCGTCACCTACACCGCCGAACGCTGGGCCGACGAGGCGGCGGCCGACGCGGTCGGCAGCCGCCGTACGGTCGCCCGCGCGATCGGCCGGGCGGCACTGATCTCCGCCCCGGCCCCGGCCGCCACGCTTCCGGCGGCCTCGGGCGGGGGGGCGGGACCGGTGCCGCGCCGGGTCGCCGCCCTGCTCGGGCCCGAGCCCGCCGCGCCCGGCCTCGCCTGGCCGCCGCCCAGCACGGCGACCGGCCTCGCCGTCTGGGGCGCGGCGGCGGGTGCGACGGTCTCGGCACTGTCCTCGGCGAACTCGGCCGTCACGCTCTTCCTGCTCCTGCGCGCCGCCGCCACGCCCCTGGCGTGACGGCGCGGCCCCCGTAGCGGCAGGTGACTACAGGTCGAACTCGTGCGGCGGCAGGTCGAGGGTGAAGCACGCCTCGCGCACCACGGCCTGCTCGGTCTTGTCGAAGTCGCCGTCGGCGCCGCCGATGACGATGCCGATCTGCACGACCGCGCGCGCCTCGGCCGGCTTCTTCTTCGCCTTGGCGATCTCCTGGAGCACGCTCACCTTGCCGAAGTCGAAGTCGGCGGTCAGCTTGTCGAGGTTGGCGTCGAAGCGGCGCTGGAGGTCGATCGCGTCGAAGTTCTGCAGCACCTCGTTGGTGGCGATGAGCTGGGCGACGCGGCGGCGCTCGGACGGGTCGATGGTGCCGTCCGCGGCCGCGACCAGCGCGCACATCGCCATCGAAGCGTCACGGAAGGCCCCGGACTTCAGATCGTTCTTCTTGGCGACCAGCTGCGTCTGCATCGTCGACGCGGATTCCTTGATGCGGTCCCAGAGGGCCATGTCGCTGTACTCCCGATGTCGGTTGCTTCTACGGAGGTGTAGAACGTACCAGCCTGACGGGGAGTTCCCGGGAAACGCCGAACGGCGGTGGGGAGTACCCCACCGCCGTTCGGTGCGTGATTCCGCGCTGTGCCGGAACCGGTTCGGGCTTCCTGTGATCAGGCCGCCGGAGCCGGGAAGGTCGGGTAGGCGACGCCCGAGACCTGCTGGACGACGCGGATGACCTGGCACGAGTAGCCGAACTCGTTGTCGTACCACAGGTACAGGATCGCGTTGTCGCCGTCGACCTTGGTCGCGCCGGCGTCGACGATCGAGGCGTGACGCGAGCCGACGAAGTCCATCGAGACCGCGTCGGGGGCCGTGGTGAAGTCGATCTGGCGCTTCAGCGGCGAGTGCAGCGAGACGTCGCGCAGGTACTCCAGGACCTCCTCGCGGGTGGTCTCGCGGCCCAGACGCAGGCTCAGGATGGCGATCGAGACGTCCGGGACGGGGACGCGGATCGAGCTGCCGGTGATCGGCGCCTTCAGCTCGGGCAGCGCCTTGGCCACGGCGGAGGCGGCACCCGTCTCCGTGATGACCATGTTGAGCGGCGCGGAACGACCGCGACGGTCGGCCTTGTGGTAGTTGTCCAGCAGGTTCTGGTCGTTCGTGAACGAGTGGACGGTCTCCACGTGACCGCGCAGCACACCGTACTCGTCGTCCATGGCCTTGAGCGGCGGGACGATCGCGTTGGTGGTGCAGGAGGCGCAGGACAGGATGCGCTCGTCCGGCTTGATCGTGTCGTGGTTGACACCGTGCACGATGTTCGGGACGTCGCCCTTGCCGGGGGCCGTCAGGACGACCTTGTCGACGCCCGGAAGCAGGTGCTTCGACAGACCCTCGCGGTCGCGCCACTTGCCGGTGTTGTCGATCAGGATCGCGTTCTGGATGCCGTACGCCGTGTAGTCGACCTCGGACGGGTCGTTGGCGTAGATCACCCGGATCGTGTTGCCGTTGGCGACGATCGAGCTGCTCGCCTCGTCGACGGTGATCGTGCCCTGGAACTGACCGTGGATCGAGTCGCGCCGCAGCAGCGAGGCGCGCTTCACCAGATCCTGCTCGCCACCGCCGCGCACGACGATGGCGCGCAGCCGCAGGCCGTTGCCGGAGCCGGCCTTCTCGATGAGCAGGCGGGCGACCAGGCGGCCGATACGGCCGAAGCCGTACAGGACCACATCGCGGCCCTCGCCACGCTCCAGCTTCGCGGCACCGGTGGCACCCGCGACGGCCTCGGCGGTGAAGTCCGCGACCGACAGACCGCGGTCGTCCGCCTTGTAGGTGGCGGCGAGCATGCCGATGTCGATCTGGGAAGGACCGAGGTCCAGAGTGGTCAGCGCCTCCAGGAACGGCATGGTCTCGGTGACCGAGAGCTCCTCGCCGTCGATCTGCCGGGCGAACCGGTGCGTCTTCAGGATGCTGACGACCGACTTGTTGACCAGGGAGCGGCTGTGAAGAAGGACCGTGACGTCCTGCTCTCGGTGCAGCTTCCCGATGATCGGAATCATGGACTCCGCGATTTCCTCGCGGTGCTTCCAGTTTGTGAACGAGTCCTCGTTGACAGTCACAGTGCAACTTTCGAGCTAGGCAGTGCTCATATGCTAACCCGACCCTTCGGATGTGCGGCAGGGGGGCGGACTGTGGTCCTGGACACGGGGTGCGATGTGGCGGATTCCGTCGGTAATGGCTGATTTGGTGCCCCCGTTCGCCTTCCGCCCGCCGCGCCCCGACGCCCGTCCGTGACCCCCGTGACCCCGGTGCCCCGCCCGTCTCAGAGACCCACGTCACGCGCCCGCAGGTCCTCCAGCGTCTCCCGGCGGACGAGCGGCCGGCTCGTGCCCGCCGACACCGCGACCACCGGCGGGCGGCCGACCAGGTTGTACGAGGACGCCATCGACAGGTGGTACGCGCCCGCCACCGGCACGGCCAGCAGATCACCCGGACGGACGTCGGCCGGCAGCGGCACGTTCTCCGCCAGGACGTCCCCCGCCTCGCAGTGCCGCCCCGCGACCGTCGTCGCCACCCGCTCCGCCGCCCCGCGCCGGCCGATCAGCCGGGGCGCGTACCGCACCCCGTACAGCGCCGGGCGCGGGTTGTCGCTCATCCCGCCGTCGACCGCCACGAACACCCGCGCGGCCGTCGCCTTCACCGCGAGCACCCGGTAGACGGCGACCCCGGCCGGACCGACGATCGCCCGCCCCGGCTCGATGATCAGGCGCGGCACCGGCAGCCCCGCGCCCGCGCAGCTCTCGATCAGCTCCGCCCGCACCCGGTGGGCCAGCGCCGCCGGATCGAGGACCGGGTCGCCGGGGCGGTACGCGACCCCGTGGCCGCCGCCCAGATCCAGCTCGGGCAGCACCACTCCGTACAGATCGCGCGTCCGGGCCATCAGACCGACGAGCCGGCGCACCGCCGCCAGATACGGCTTGACGGTGGTGATCTGCGAGCCGAGGTGGCAGTGCAGCCCGGTCAGCCGCAGCCGCGGCTGGCCGAGGACCCGGGCGACGGCGTGCTGGGCGTGCCCGTCGCGCAGCGACAGCCCGAACTTCTGCCCCTCGGACCCGGTGCGGATTTTGGCGTGGCCGCCCGCGCCGATGCCGGGCGTGACCCGCAGCATCACCTTCTGCTCGGCGCCCGGCGGGACGGCGGCGGCGATCCGGGCGATCTCGGCCGGGCTGTCGATGACGATCCGGCCGACGCCGAGGCGCAGCGCCGTCCGCAGGTCCTCGGGCGACTTGGCGTTGCCGTGCAGCAGGATCCGGTCGGGCGGGAAGCCGGTGGTGACGGCGAGTTCCAGCTCCCCGGCGGAGCACACGTCCAGGCCCAGGCCCTCCTCCTCGACCCAGTGCGCGAGCGCCCGGCACAGGAACGCCTTGGCGGCGTAGTGCACGTCGGCCTCGGGGAAGGCGTCGCGGTAGCGGCGGCAGCGTCCGCGCACCTCGTCCTCGTCGAGGACGTAGACCGGGGTGCCGTGACGTTCGGCGATCTCGTCGAGCGCGACGCCGGCGACGGTGAGCCGGCCGTCCGGGCGGTCGACGGCCGAGGCGGGCCAGACGGACAGGCCCTCGTCCTGGTCCTGGGGACGTTCGGGCGCGGTGGGAGAGAGAGGAAGGGGCGGGAGAGGGGTGACGGTCATGACGGCGGCGCTCCCCTTCACCGGGCCGGTACGGCGGCGGGCCGTACGGGACGGACAGGGCGGGCGGGCCGGTCGGGTTGCGCGGGCCGAGTGGGCCGGTCGGGTCGGTCGGGGCGGGGCGCCTGGGCGGGAGGCGCGGCCGGCGCGGGGACCGGTGCGGGCGCCGGGGCGGTGAGGACGGGGTCGACGATCAGCGCGTCGACGCCCAGCGGCGCGACGAGGGCCCGCAGGGCCGGGACGGCCAGCGGCGCCCAGGCGTGCCCGGCGCCGAGGACGGCCCGCAGCCGCCCGGGGGTGGTGAACGCGACCGCCGTCCGCCGTCCGACCGGCGTACGGAACAGTCGTACCGCGCACCCGTGAGCGGCCGGCCGGACGGGTACGTACAGCCGTCCGGCCGGCACCCGTTCGCAGGGCTCGGGGTCGTCTCCGCACGCGTACAGGGTGGTGACCATGGTGTTCCTCCCGGGAACGGACGCCCCGCGCCGGGCGCGCCGGGGCCGTCCTCCGTCACCCTGCCCGCCCCGGACACCTCCCGGACCTGCCCTGACGCGCTTCTGACGGGCCTTTGACGCGATTCGCCCGGACGGGCGGCGGGTCGGGCATCCCGGGCCGGTCACAGCGGAGGCCGCCCGCCCGTTTTCGAGAGGTTTTCCCGATCCCCTCGATCCGCCCCGGCGGACCTGGCACGCTTGCCGTCGTGACGTACGTGGTGACCGTGGAAACGTGCATACCGGACGGCGCCGCCGAGCTCGACGCGCTCGGCCGGTTCGGCGCCGTCGTCCTCCTCGAGCGGGGCTTCGACTCGGTCGCCGGGGTCGAGGGCCCCGACGGCGTCGCGGTCGACGTCTTCGACGTGACCGTCGCCGCCCACCCCGGCGGCGCCGTGCTGACCGTGAACGTCGGGGCACCCACCCTGGAGACCGCCGAGGACGCGGCGGGAGCCGTGACCCAGGAGGTGCTGGACCGCGTCGAACCCCTGGCCGGCTGGCTGGTGCTGAGCAGCGAGGTCCGGCTGCACACCGGCCTCGCGCAGCAGAGCCTGGCCGCCGCCGACGGGCCCGGCGCCCCGCCCAGCGACCCGGCGCTGCGCCGGGCCCGGCACGCCGGCCGGCCCGCGATCGGGCCGCAGACCCCGCGGCCCTGGCGCACCCCGCGCACGGAGGACGGCGAGGGGTTCGACGTGCTCGACGTCCTCGCCTCCCTCGACGGGCGCGGCGGTACGGGCGGTACGGGTGGTGCGGGCGGCTTCCGGGGCGTGGACGACGACCGCGACCCGTGGGACCTCGCCGGCCTCGGCGAGGGCGACGGCGCGGACGGCACCGGATACGACGAGGACGCCGACCTCTGGGCGGACGTCCTGGAGGAGGCCCCCGACCCCGAGGCCGAACTCCGTTCCATGGCCTTCCGGTTGCACGCCTTCGACCCGGCCGTCTTCGGTGCGCCCGAGGACACCGCCGCGCTGGCCGCCGGCGCCCTCGTGCACGCCGCCGAGGTCCTCATCGACGAGCTGTACGACGACGTGCAGGCGCTGGCGGAGGAGGACACCGACGTCGCCTCCTGCGAGAGCCACCTCTGGCACCTGGACCGGCTGCCCGTCCGCCCCCGGGCCCGCTACGACGAACTCTTCGCGCGCCGCTTCCTGGTGACCGCCGTCGCGCTCACCACCCGCTTCACCGACGGGAGTTTCCGCCGCCTCGGCTGCCCCGCCGAGGAACTCGTCCTGCACTTCCTGCTCGAACAGGCCCGTGTGGCCCTCGACTTGTACGGACTCCTCGACGACGCCGTCGCGACGGCCCTCGACCGCTTCGGCGCCCACGTCCGGCAGGCCGGCGGCCCCGGCCCGCACCCCCGCCGCCGGGCCGGAGCCGAGAGCGGGGCGGACGGCTGGTTCGCCCCGTTCGGCGAGGAACGGTACGTCCACCCGTACGCCCTCGACGCGTACGAGACGGACGCGGAGCCGGAATCGGGACGGGGACGGGGACCGGAGCCGGGATTGGAGCCGGAATCGGGAACGGAGCCGGGACCGGAACCGGAGCTGGATTCCGACGACTTCGGGAATCCCGGGGACCTGTGAGTCTCCCCGCGCCGGGGCCGGTCTGTCACACGGCGGCCCCGGCCGGCGTCCTGTGCCCGTGACACGGATCAGCGCGCGCACGAGCGCGAACCGAGAGGAGCGGCCGGTGACGGACCACGAGGAACACGGCGTAGGGCCGGGGGAGCGGCGGCGAGAGGAACCGGGCGGCGGGACCGATCCGGCCACCGACGCCTTCGTCACCCACCGGAACCTCCTCTTCACCATCGCCTACGAGCTGCTCGGCTCGGCCGCCGACGCCGAGGACATCCTCCAGGAGACCTGGCTGAAGTGGACGGGCGTCGACGTGTCCGCCGTACGGGAGCGGCGCGCGTACCTGGTACGGATCGCCACCCGCCTCGCGCTCACCCGGCTGCGCACCCTCGCCCGGCGCAAGGAGTCGTACGTCGGCCCCTGGCTGCCCGAGCCGCTGCTCACCGCACCCGACGTCGCCGAGGACGTCGAACTGGCCGACAGCGTCTCGATGGCGATGATGCTGGTCCTGGAGACGCTGCTGCCGACCGAGCGGGCGGTGTTCGTGCTGCGCGAGGTCTTCGGCCTGGAGTACGACGAGATCGCGGCCGCCGTCGACAAGTCCCCGGCCGCCGTCCGGCAGATCGCCCACCGGGCGCGGTCCCACGTCGCCGCGCGCCGCCCGCGCGGGGAGGTGTCGGCGGCCGAGACCCGCGGGGTGATCGACGCGTTCCGTACGGCGGTCGAGACCGGCGACCTGCAAGGGCTGTGCGATCTGATCGCCCCCGACGTGGTGCTGCTGACCGACGGCGGCGGGGTCGTCAGGGCCGCGCTCGAACCCGTCGTCGGCGCCGACCGGGTGATCGCCGTCCTCGGCCGGCTCGCCACGCTCGCCACCTTGCGGCCGGCCCAGATCAACGGCCGCCCGGCGCTGATCATGCGGGCCGACGGCGAGACCGACACCGTCCTCGCGCTGCGCGTCGAGGCGGGCCTGGTCACCGGTCTCTACGCGGTACGCAACCCCGAGAAGCTGTCCCGGATCGCCCGCGAGGCCCCGCTCTCCCGCTGAACGGGGCCTTCTTGCGGGCGAGTTCGCGCCGGAGAGGATTACCGGCATGGACGGGAACACGCGTCCGGCGGCGGCCCCGCGGCCCGTCGTCCGGGACCACGACGACGAGCGGCTGGCGGACGTCCATGAACGCGGCAACGCCCGGGTGGTCCACCATCTGCCCGACCGGGCCCGCACGGCCCGTCACCCGCGGTCTGCGCGACTTCCACGAACGGATGACGACCCGGCCGCAGTCGAAGTTCGCCCGGCTGACGGAGGCGGAGTCCGCCGCCGGACTGCGCCGCCTCGCCGCGGACACCCGGGCCGAACCGGCGGACCGGCCGTCGCCCGTCGTCGAGCGGTACGGCGTCCTGGTGCTGACCCGGCCCTGAGCTTCGGCCTTGAGTTCCGGGCCGGTCCGGGCCTCTTCCCGGCGGCGGTAGGCTCGGCCGGGCCGTCGCCCCACCGGGGAGCGGCGGGCACGGGACGCGGGGCAGCGGAGGAGAGACAGTGTTCGTCAAGGTGTGCGGGCTCGCCACGACCGCCGACATCGACGTGGCCGCCGCGGCCGGAGCCGACGCGATCGGGCTGGTGATCAGCGGGACCAGCGTGCGCGGACTCGCCCGGGACCAGGTGGCGCGGCTCGCCGCGCACGTCCCCTCCGAGGTGCTTTCGGTCCTCGTCGTCAACGACACGCCCGCCGCCGAGGCCGCCGGAATCGCCCGCGAACTGGGCTTCGGCGCCCTCCAGTTGCACGGAACAGCCTACGGCGAGCGGGACTTCGCGGAGGCCTTCGACGTCTTCCCCCGCCTGTGGCGCGCGACCTCCCTGAAGGACCGGCCGGACACCCGGATCGGCGCCTACCGCGAGGACGTCCTGCTGCTCGACTCGCCCGACGCCGGGTCCGGCACCCGCTGGGACCTGTCCCTCCTCGACACCGCGCGCCCCGAGGGAACCTGGCTGCTCGCGGGCGGCCTCACCCCGGACAACGTCGCCGAGGCCATCGGACAGGCCCTCCCCTGGGGCGTCGACGTCTCCAGCGGCGTCGAGTCCGCCCCCGGAGTGAAGGACCACGACCTGATCCGCGCCTTCGTCGTCGCGGCGAAGACCGCCGGAGCGCGGGACGCCCGCTGAACACGGGAAGTCGAGGGATGCGAGGGGACTCGGGAGGGCGGCGGCCTCGTCCGACCCGGTGATGTCAGACCCTCCGGATAGCGTGCCCCGGCCAGAACGGTACGCACTCCTGGAGAACGCGACATGGACATCCTGCTCATCGCCGGCCTGTGGCTCGACGGATCCGCCTGGGACGAGGTCGTGCCCGAGCTGACCGCGCTCGGCCACCGCCCCGTGGCGCTCGACCTCCCCGGCCAGGGCGACGGCGACACCTCCGCGACCCTCGCCGACCAGGTGGCGACCGTCCTCGCCGCCGTCGACGCGGCCCCCGGAAAGGTCCTGGTCGTGGGGCACTCCGCCGCGTCGAACCTGGCGTGGCTGGCGGCCGACGCGCGCCCGGAGAAGGTGGCCAAGGTCGCTCTCGTCGGCGGCTACCCGGCCGCCGACGGCAGCGCCTACGCCGACTTCTTCGCGATCGAGGACGGCGTCATGCCCTTCCCGGGCTGGGCCGCCTTCGAGGGTCCCGACTCCGCCGACCTCGACCAGCCGACCCGCGACCGGCTCGCCGCGGGCGCCCACCCGGTGCCCGAGGGCGTCGCCCGGGGCGTGCTGCGGCTGACCGACGAGCGCCGCTTCGACATGCCGCTGCTGCTCGTCTGCCCCGAGTACACCCCGGCCCAGGTCAAGGAGTGGATCGCCCAGGGCCTCAGCCCGGAGCTCACGCAGGCCACCCGCATCGAGTACGCCGACATCGACTCCGGCCACTGGCCCATGACCACCCGTCCCCGCGAACTCGCCCGCATCCTCGCCGAGGCGGCGGACAGCGCCCGCTCCTGAGACCACGCACCCCGGTCAAGCCTCGTCGCCGGGGTCCGGGCCGGGGTCCCGGCCCGGGGCGTCGCCGGGGTCGCCGTCAGGGTCGTCGCCCGGGTCCCGGTCGGCGACCCAGCGCCAGAAGTCGACCATCATCCGTTCGTAGCGGATGCCGAACTCCAGGGCCTCGCGCTGTCCGCGGGTGATCAACTCGCCCACCGTCGCGGCCAGTTCCTCGTACTCCTCCAGGGTGCGGGTGTGCGCCCCGATCTGGACCGGGGCGTGGGGCCCGGGGCGGGCCCCGAACCAGAGCTTCAGGATGCCGCGTTCGCGCGCCTCGACCGGTACGAACGCGGTGTCTTCCAGCCATCCGCGCAGCGCCCGCGTCCCCTCCTCGGTGACCCGCAGCAGCCGGCGCCCGCGCCCGCCCTCGCGCCGTACCTCGGTGAGCAGCCCCGCCGCCAGAAGCCGGTCGCACTGCGCGTACACCTGCGCGTGCGGGACCGACCAGAACGGCGCGACCGTGCGCGCGGCCTCCACCTTCACGTCGTACGGGCTGGCCTCGCCGAGCGTGTCGACGATGCCGAGCACCAGGAACGAGGGCGTGGTCAACCGGACGTCAGGCATGCCGCGACCGTACACGCCGCGACGGGGCGCGCCCCGCCCGCCGAGGCGCCGGGCCCCGCGTCCGACTGTACGGGGACCTACGGGGACCTCAGCCGGACAGCGGCGCGGAAGGGGAGGCGGGCGCGGACGCGGTCGCGCGGTGGCGGGTCAGCAGCAGATGGCCCGAGACCCCCGTCACCAGGAGGCCGGCGACCAGGCCGGCCAGGCACCACGCGGCACCCGAGGACCAGTCGACGTCCGGCGCGCGGACGGCGAGCACGACGCCGGCGGCCAGCGAGACCCCGGGGAGGGCGAGCAGGGCAGGCCGGAGCCGGGCCAGATCGTCCTCCGCGAGCGAACCGAGCACCCCGGCGCCCAGTGCGAGCGCCCACACCCCGAGACCGTGGGCGTCGGCGCGGTTCACCTGCCAGGGGACGAGCGCGCCCCAGAACCCGGGTGCCACGAGCAGTCCCGCGCCCGCCCCGGACCAGCCCGCGCCGAGGAGCGCGAGCAGCGGCTTCGACCACGCGGGCAGCGGTGTGGTACGGGGCGTGGGCGGCCCGGCCGGGACGCGGTACTGGAGGGCCAGGGCCACCAGCGCGCCGGCGGCGAGCAGCGCGAGCGTCGCGACCCAGCCCAGGCTGAACATGACGAGGAGGATGGGCCCGCCGGTCACCACCCGCAGGTCGCCGCCGTTCACCAGGGACACGGTGAACAGGCCGGTCAGCACCACGGTGAGCGGCCATGCCAGGGTGCGGACCTCCTCCCAGGTCCCGGCCCGGCCGATCGTCAGCAGGGCGGGCGACGTGCCGAGCATGGCGGCCCCGAGCAGCCCGGGGCTCAGCGCCTCGGGGGAGACCCAGGGGCCGGCCGCGCGGCCGGTGAGGGCGGCGACGACGAGCAGCGCGCCGACGGCGACGCTGATCAGCGCCACGACGGTGCTCAATACGACGACTCCGGCGCCGAGTTCGCGTCCGGCCCGCATCGGCTCCCGGTCCTGGGCCCCGCTCACGACGCGCTCCCGTCGCCGGCCGCGACCGTCGCCGTACGGGCCGCCGGCCGGCCCGCTCGCCGTTTCCGGGCCTCGCGCCCGTACAGCACGCGCACGCTGACCAGGGTGTGGGCGGCGAAGGCGAGGAATCCGCAGGCGAGGCCCGCTCCCGCCGTCAGACCCGTCAACTCGTCCAGTCCCATGGCCCGTTGGCACACGACCGCCGTACCCGCCGAGAACGCGGGCGCCAGTGACATCACCACCAGGTGGGTGTGCCACTCCTC
Organism: Streptomyces laurentii; assembly: GCF_040635425.1. Lineage (NCBI taxonomy): Bacteria > Bacillati > Actinomycetota > Actinomycetes > Kitasatosporales > Streptomycetaceae > Streptomyces > Streptomyces laurentii. Next base: position 12,885 of record NZ_JBEYHT010000102.1, read on the forward strand.
GCGGGCCCACACCGCGCCGCGTCGGGCCGCCCGCCGGGCGCGGACGTGCAGGACGGCGAGGAGCAGGACGTACGGGACGGCGTACGCGAGCAGCAGCCGGCGCCCCTCCGTACCGTGCCCCAGGAAGCCGTACCCGAGCCACACGAGGCCCGCCGCGGCCACCGCGTACGTGCCGACGAGCACCGGGGCGGGCCACCAACGGCCGGTCACGTACCGGTGGTTGTCGCGCCGGTCGAGCGCACGGGAGGCGAGCAGGGCACCGAGGACGACGAGCGTGCCGAGGTGCATGAGCGCGACGCGGTTGATGTCCTGGAGCGTGAGCCCCGGGTAGAACGCGGGCAGCACGCCCCACTCGATGCGCAGCAGGGGCGCGGTCATGAGGTAGGCATAGCAGAGCAGCATCCATCGCTGGTGCAGATCCGGCAGCCGGTTCACGGCGGTGAGCACGCCGAAGGTGACGCTGAGGACCGTGCCGGTCAGGAGCGTCGCGAGCACGATCCAGAACGCCGCCCCGCTGAACGCCTCCTCGGGCCGGGTGCGGGCCAGGTACAGCGCGGCGCCCGCCATCGACACGTACACGACGGCGGCGTAGAGGATGCCGAGGGCCCGGTGCAGCCGGATCCGCCGCCGGACCGCCGTGAGCAGCTGGGCCGGGCCGAGCAGCATGAGCAGCCCGCCCATCACCGAGTGGACGATCAGCGGGGCCAGGCTGCGGGCGTACGGGACCGCGCGGTCCCGGAACACGGCGGCGACGTACTCGGGCGAGACCGAGTGGCCGAGCAGCCACTCCCCGAGGGAGGGGGCGCCGGGGCGCGCGAACGGCCAGAGGCCGGTGATCGCGATCGGCGCGTAGGCGAGGCAGACCACGGTGACGGCGAGGGCGGCGATCCGTCCCCAGCGCACGCCCGGGCGGGCCCCGGCGGGGGTGATCGGATCGGTCTGATCGGCCGTGCCGTGCTCGGTGCGGGGGTGCGTGGCTCGTGACATGGCGGCTCCCTGGCCTTCGCGCGGCTCGATCACGGCTCCATAGTCCAGAAAGGACTATGGGCGAAGGTAGGGGTAAGCCCTGTCAGGGTCAATGGCCGGAACGCGTGGGTGGGGCAGGAGGAAGGTGACTGATACCCCTAGGGGTATTTGACTTCGGGTGGTGCGGCCGTCTACGGTCGAGGGCGTTGATACCCAGGGGGGTATCGGAGGTCGACGGTCGGCGCGGGTATACGTTCCGGGACCGCCGGTCACGAGTCCGCTCCAGCGGGCGTGCCGCACTACGCGAACGGGAGATCCGCCGTGTTCTTCGCCCAGTACTACCTCGACTGCCTCTCCCAGGCGTCGTACATGATCGCCGACGAGACCACCGGCCAGGCCGTGGTCGTCGACCCCCGTCGTGATGTCTCCGAGTACCTCGCGGACGCCCGCGCCCGCGGCTTCACGGTCGTCGGCGTGATCAACACCCACTTCCACGCGGACTTCGTCGCCGGTCACCTGGAGATGGCCGACGAGACGGGCGCGTGGATCGGCTACGGGCAGCGCGCCGAGACCGAGTACGCGATACGCAAGCTCGCGGACGGCGAGCGCATCGCGCTCGGCGACGTCGTGCTGGAGATCATGGAGACGCCGGGCCACACCCCGGAGTCCATCAGCGTGCTCGTGTACGAGCGGGGCGAGGACACCGTCCCGTACGGCGTGATGA
>NZ_JBEYHT010000103.1:0-14358 GCF_040635425.1 Streptomyces laurentii
GGCCCGGCGCCGTTCCCACGGCCCGAGCCCGGGGCGGATGAGCCGCGCGGACCGGGGCACCCGCCCCGTATGACGGTCTTCGCCGGCACCTGCGGCTGGCAGTACCCGGACTGGCGGGGCGTGCTCTATCCCGAGGGCGTGCCGCAGCGCGCCTGGCTGGAGGAGTACGCGCGCCGGTTCGCCGCCGTCGAGAACGACAACGCCTTCTACCGGCTGCCCGAGCGGGAGACCTTCGCGCGCTGGCGGGACCGCACACCCGACGGCTTCGTCATGGCGGTCAAGGCCAGTCGCTACCTCACCCACCTCAAGCGGCTCAAGGACCCGGAGGAACCGGTCGCCCGGCTGATGGACCGCGCGGCGGGGCTCGGCGGACGGCTCGGCCCGGTGCTGCTCCAGCTGCCGCCGACCCTGCGCGCCGATCCCGGGCTGCTCGCCGCGGCCCTCGATCCCTTCCCCGCCGGGACCCGGGTGGCGGTCGAGTTCCGCCACCCCTCGTGGTGGACGGACGCCACCGAGGGCGTGCTCGCCGCGCACGGCGCGGCGCTGTGCTGGGCGGACGTCGGCTCACGGCCCGTGACCCCGCCGTGGCGCACCGCCGACTGGGGGTATCTGCGGCTGCACGAGGGCCGGGCCCGGCCGTTTCCCTCGTACGGCCGACAGGCGCTCGCGAGCTGGGCGGACCGGATCGCGGACACCTGGGGGGACGCGTACGAGGTCTACGTATTCCTCAACAACGACGCGGGCGGCGCGGCCGTCCGGGACGCCCGCGCCTTCGCGCGCGTGGCGGCCGCGCGGGGGCTCCCGGTCGCGGCGCCGGAGGAGGCGGGCGAGGAGACGTAACCCCTGTTCAGCCTGGTCAACGTCGTGGCGAGGCCGCCTCCGATGATCGTTTCCGCAGGTCAGGTAAGGCTTGCCTGCGTGATGCACGGCACCGGCGGCCGGCGGGACCTCGCTTGTCAGCCCGAGATTAATTACGCAACAATGGCGTTGTGAAAAACGTCGGAGAGGCTCCCGCGGAGGAACTCGCGACCGGAGAGCGTTCCACGCGCAACCGGGTCGCGCGCTCCATCCTGGACCACGGGCCCTCGACGGTCGCCGATCTGGCCCAGCGGCTCGGCCTCACCCAGGCCGCGGTCCGCCGCCACCTCGACTCGCTCGTCGGCGACAACGTCGTGGAGGCCCGTGAGAAGCGTGTCTACGGGGCCCGTACCCGAGGCCGCCCCGCCAAGGTCTTCGCGCTCACCGACGGCGGCCGGGACGCCTTCGACCAGTCGTACGACAAACTGGCCGTCGAGGCGCTGCGCTGGATCGAGCGCAACGCCGGCGGGGAAGCGGCCGTCGCCGCCTTCGCCCGCGACCGGATCGAGGCGCAGGCCGAGGCGTACCGGGCGGCCGTCGAGTCCGCCGGTCCCGCGCGGCGCACCGAGGCACTGGCCAAGGCGCTGAGCGCCGACGGGTACGCTGCCACGGCACGTCACGCGCCGGTCGGCGAGCAGCTCTGCCAGCATCACTGCCCGGTCGTCCACGTCGCCGAGCAGTACCCGCAGCTGTGCGAGGCGGAGACGGAGATCTTCTCCCGCCTCCTCGGGACCCACGTCCAGCGCCTGGCCACCATCGCGCACGGCGACGGCGTCTGTACGACGTTCATCCCGGACGTCCCGCAGGGCGCCGAGGCCGACGGCGACGCCCCGGACAGCGGCGGCGACGGCGACCCACCGGGCGCGTGCGCATCCGACACACCACAGACCGCATCATCGACAGCATCCGCCAGCAAGGCCGGGAGGAACCCCGCATGACCACCGAGATCAGCCACCCCGAGCTCGAGGGCCTGGGTCGGTACGAGTACGGCTGGGCCGACTCGGACGCGGCGGGTGCCACCGCCCAGCGCGGTCTCTCCGAGGACGTCGTCCGCGACATCTCCGCGAAGAAGAACGAGCCCGAGTGGATGCTGAAGCTTCGGCTCAAGGGGCTCAAGCTCTTCGGCAAGAAGCCCATGCCGACCTGGGGCTCCGACCTGTCGGGCATCGACTTCGACAACATCAAGTACTTCGTGCGGTCCACCGAGAAGCAGGCCGAGTCCTGGGAGGACCTGCCGGAGGACATCAAGAACACGTACGACAAGCTCGGCATCCCGGAGGCGGAGAAGCAGCGCCTCGTCGCCGGTGTCGCCGCCCAGTACGAGTCCGAGGTCGTCTACCACCAGATCCGCGAGGACCTGGAGGAGCAGGGCGTCATCTTCGTCGACACCGACACCGCGCTGAAGGAGCACGAGGAACTCTTCAAGGAGTACTTCGGCACCATCATCCCGGTCGGCGACAACAAGTTCGCCTCCCTGAACACGGCCGTGTGGTCCGGCGGCTCGTTCATCTACGTGCCGAAGGGCGTGCACGTCGAGATCCCGCTCCAGGCCTACTTCCGTATCAACACGGAGAACATGGGCCAGTTCGAGCGGACGCTGATCGTCGTCGACGAGGACGCCTACGTCCACTACGTCGAGGGCTGCACCGCCCCGATCTACTCCTCCGACTCGCTGCACAGCGCCGTCGTCGAGATCATCGTCAAGAAGGGCGGCCGCTGCCGCTACACGACCATCCAGAACTGGTCGAACAACGTCTACAACCTGGTGACCAAGCGCGCCGTCGCCTACGAGGGCGCCACCATGGAGTGGGTCGACGGCAACATCGGCTCCAAGGTCACCATGAAGTACCCGGCCGTCTACCTGATGGGCGAGCACGCCAAGGGCGAGACCCTGTCCATCGCCTTCGCGGGCGAGGGCCAGCACCAGGACGCCGGCGCCAAGATGGTCCACATGGCCCCGAACACCTCCTCCAGCATCGTCTCCAAGTCGGTGGCGCGAGGCGGCGGCCGCACCTCCTACCGCGGTCTCATCGAGATCGGCGAGGGTGCCCCGGGCGCCAAGTCCAACGTGCTGTGCGACGCCCTCCTCGTCGACACCATCTCCCGCTCCGACACGTACCCCTACGTGGACGTGCGCGAGGACGACGTCACGATGGGCCACGAGGCCACCGTCTCCAAGGTCTCCGAGGACCAGCTCTTCTACCTGATGCAGCGCGGCATGACCGAGCAGGAGGCCATGGCGATGATCGTCCGCGGCTTCGTCGAGCCGATCGCCAAGGAGCTGCCGATGGAGTACGCGCTGGAGCTGAACCGGCTGATCGAGCTGCAGATGGAAGGCGCGGTCGGCTAAGACCGCCCGCCGGGCGCCGCCCCGCGCGCGCCCGGCCCGTCCCGTACGCAGCGAACGATTCTTTTGACGCAGGAAGAGAGCACTACGACAGCCATGGCTGAGGCTCAGAACATCCCCGCGGGCTCCACCACCGCGGGCTCGATCGCGGTGGCCGCCGAGTCCACCGTCGCCACCCGCATGAGCGCCCCGCCGTCCTTCGACGTCGCGGACTTCCCCGTGCCGCACGGCCGCGAGGAGGAGTGGCGCTTCACCCCGCTGGAGCGGCTGCGCGGTCTGCACGACGGCACCGCCACCGCCACCGGCGAGGGCGTGCACGTCGAGATCACGGCCCCCGAGGGCGTCACCGTGGAGACCGTCGGCCGGGACGACGCCCGCCTCGGCAAGGCCGGCAAGCCGGTCGACCGGGTCGCCGCCCAGGCGTACTCCTCCTTCGAGAAGGCGTCGGTCATCACCGTCGCCAAGGAGGCCGTGCTCACCGAGCCGATCCGCGTCACCGTCCGCGGCCAGGGCGGCGTCGCCTTCGGCCACCAGGTCGTCGAGGTCGGCGCCTTCGCCGAGGCCGTCCTCGTCCTCGACCACACCGGCGACGGTGTCCTCGCCGCCAACGTCGACTACGTGCTCGGCGACGGCGCCAAGCTCACCGTCGTCTCCGTCCAGGACTGGGACGACACCGCCGTCCACGTCGCCCAGCACAACGCCCTCGTCGGCCGTGACGCGACCTTCAAGTCCGTCGTCGTGACCTTCGGCGGCGACGTGGTCCGGCTGCACCCGCGCGTCGAGTACACCGCGCCCGGCGGCGACGCCGAGCTGTTCGGCCTGTACTTCACCGACGCCGGCCAGCACCAGGAGCACCGCCTCCTGGTCGACCACAACACCCCGCACTGCCGCTCCAACGTGGCCTACAAGGGCGCGCTGCAGGGCCAGGACGCCCACGCGGTGTGGATCGGCGACGTCCTCATCCAGGCCAAGGCCGAGGGCACCGACACCTACGAGCTCAACCGGAACCTCGTCCTCACCGACGGCGCCCGGGTCGATTCGGTCCCGAACCTGGAGATCGAGACGGGCGAGATCGCCGGCGCCGGCCACGCCTCCGCCACCGGCCGCTTCGACGACGAGCAGCTCTTCTACCTGATGGCCCGCGGCATCCCGGAGACCGAGGCCCGCCGCCTCGTCGTCCGCGGCTTCTTCGCCGAGCTGGTCCAGCAGATCGGCGTCCCGGACGTCGAGGAGCGCCTGATCGCCAAGATCGAGGCCGAGCTGGAGGCGTCCGTCTGATGGCCTTCGTCCGCGTCTGCGCACTGAGCGAGCTGAGCGAGGACACCCCGAAGCGGGTGGAGATCGACGGTACGCCGGTGTCCCTCGTGCAGACCGGGGGAGAGGTGTTCGCGATCTACGACATCTGCTCGCACGCGAACGTCTCGCTCTCCGAGGGCGAGGTGGAGGACTGCCAGATCGAGTGCTGGCTGCACGGCTCCGCCTTCGACCTCCGTACCGGCAAGCCGTCCGGCCTTCCCGCGACGCGCCCCGTCCCCGTATACCCCGTAAAGATCGAAGGGGACGATGTGCTCGTCTCCGTCACCCAGGAGTCCTGAGTCACCCATGGCAACGCTTGAAATCCACGACCTGCACGTCTCCGTCGAGGCCGAGAACGGTCCGCGTGAGATCCTCAAGGGTGTCGACCTGACCATCAAGCAGGGCGAGACCCACGCCGTCATGGGCCCCAACGGCTCCGGCAAGTCGACCCTGGCGTACTCGCTGGCCGGCCACCCGAAGTACACGATCACCGGCGGCACCGTCACCCTCGACGGCGAGGACGTTCTCGCGATGTCGGTCGACGAGCGCGCCCGCGCGGGTGTCTTCCTCGCCATGCAGTACCCGGTCGAGGTCCCCGGTGTCTCGGTCTCCAACTTCCTGCGCACCTCCGCCACCGCCGTCCGCGGCGAGGCCCCCAAGCTGCGGCTGTGGGTCAAGGAGGTCAAGGAGGCCATGGCGAAGCTCCAGATGGACCCGGCGTTCGCCGAGCGCAACGTCAACGAGGGCTTCTCCGGCGGCGAGAAGAAGCGCCACGAGATCCTCCAGCTCGAACTGCTCAAGCCGAAGATCGCGATCCTCGACGAGACCGACTCCGGCCTCGACGTCGACGCCCTGCGCATCGTGTCCGAGGGCGTCAACCGCGTCCGCGAGGGGGGCGAGGTCGGCACCCTGCTGATCACGCACTACACGCGGATCCTCCGCTACATCAAGCCCGACTTCGTGCACGTCTTCGCGAACGGCCGCATCGTCGAGTCCGGCGGCGCCGAGCTCGCGGACCAGCTGGAGAACGAGGGCTACGACAAGTACGTGAAGGGTGGCGCATCCGCGTGACTTCCGCCCATCAGGGGCTGACCGGGCTCCTCGACACCGAGGCGATCCGCAAGGACTTCCCGCTTCTCGACCGGCTGGTCCACGACGACAAGAAGATCGTGTACCTGGACTCCGCGGCCACGTCGCAGAAGCCGCGCCAGGTCCTCGACGCGCTCAACGCCTACTACGAGCGGCACAACGCCAACGTCCACCGCGGTGTCTACACGGTCGCCGAGGAGGCCACCGCGCTGTACGAGGGCGCCCGCGACAAGGTCGCCGCCTTCATCAACGCGCCGAGCCGCGACGAGGTGATCTTCACCAAGAACGCCTCCGAGTCGCTCAACCTCGTGGCCAACATGCTCGGCTGGGCCGACGAGCCCTACCGGGTCGACCACGAGACCGAGATCGTCATCACGGAGATGGAGCACCACTCCAACATCGTGCCGTGGCAGCTGCTCGCACAGCGCACCGGCGCGAAGCTGAAGTGGTTCGGGCTCACCGACGAGGGCCGGCTCGACCTGTCCGACATCGACGAGCTGATCACCGAGAAGACCAAGGTGGTGTCCTTCACCCTGGTCTCCAACCTGCTCGGCACCGTGAACCCGGTCGAGGCCATCGTCCGGCGCGCCCAGGAGGTCGGTGCGCTCGTCTGCGTCGACGCCTCCCAGGCCGCCCCGCACATGGTCCTCGACGTGCAGGCGCTGCAGGCCGACTTCGTGGCCTTCACCGGCCACAAGATGTGCGGCCCGACCGGCATCGGCGTGCTGTGGGGCCGCCAGGAGCTGCTCGAGGACCTGCCGCCGTTCCTCGGCGGCGGCGAGATGATCGAGACCGTCTCGATGCACTCCTCGACGTACGCCCCGGCGCCGCACAAGTTCGAGGCGGGTACGCCCCCGATCGCCCAGGCCGTCGGCCTCGGCGCGGCCGTGGACTACCTGTCGGCGATCGGCATGGAGAACATCGCGCGCCACGAGCACGCGATCACCGAGTACGCCGTCCGCCGCCTCCTGGAGGTCCCGGACCTGCGGATCATCGGCCCGGCCACGGCCGAGGACCGGGGCGCCGCGATCTCCTTCACGCTCGGCGACATCCACCCGCACGACGTGGGCCAGGTCCTCGACGAGCAGGGCATCGCGGTCCGGGTCGGCCACCACTGCGCCCGTCCGGTCTGCCTGCGCTACGGAATTCCGGCGACGACGCGGGCGTCGTTCTATCTGTACTCCACCCCGGCCGAGGTCGACGCCCTGGTCGAGGGTCTGGAGCACGTCCGTAACTTCTTCGGATAGGGCGGCTGACCTGTGAAGCTGGATTCGATGTACCAGGACGTCATCCTGGACCACTACAAGCACCCGCACGGGCGGGGCTTGCGGGACGGCGACGCCGAGGTGCACCACGTCAACCCGACCTGTGGTGACGAGATCACGCTGCGCGTGAAGTACGACGGCGAGCGCATCGCGGACGTGTCGTACGAGGGCCAGGGCTGCTCCATCAGCCAGGCCTCGGCGTCCGTCCTCAACGAACTGCTCGTCGGCAAGGAGCTGGCCGAGGCGCGGAAGATCCAGGGCACCTTCCTGGAACTGATGCAGTCCAAGGGCCAGGTCGAGCCGGACGACGCGATGGAGGAGATCCTGGAGGACGCGGTCGCGTTCGCCGGTGTCTCCAAGTACCCGGCCCGGGTGAAGTGCGCGCTGCTCAGCTGGATGGCGTGGAAGGACGCGACCGCCCAGGCACTGGGCGGGGACGACCAGAAGTCTGTGAGGAAGTCGGCATGACCGAGAACGCCGAGGCCACCCTGAAGCCGGCCTCCGAAGAAGAGATCCGCGAGGCGCTGTACGACGTCGTCGACCCCGAGCTGGGCATCGATGTCGTCAACCTCGGACTGATCTACGGCATCCACGTCGACGACTCCAACGTCGCGACGCTGGACATGACCCTGACGTCGGCGGCCTGCCCGCTGACCGATGTGATCGAGGACCAGGCGAAGGCCGCGACCGACGGCATCGTCAACGAGCTGAAGATCAACTGGGTCTGGATGCCCCCGTGGGGCCCGGACAAGATCACGGACGACGGCCGCGAGCAGCTCCGCGCGCTCGGCTTCAACGTCTGATCCGTCCGCCGAACGGACGACGAGGGCCCCTGGGAACCGGATGGTTTCCAGGGGCCCTCGTCGTATTCATGCCGCTGTCGGGCGTACGGCGCTCACGCGTCCGGAGCTCCGGCGGGGGCCGGGCCCGCGCTCTGGGCGAGCATCGGGGCCAGGTTCTCCTTGCGGATGCGCTGGTCGATGTAGAGCAGGGAGACCACCAGCGGCTGGAGCGGGGCCAGCAGGATCTGGACGACGAGCCCCACGGCCCCGGCGGTCAGCATCACGCCCCACAGGGTCGAGAAGGACGCCCGCATGTTCTCGTGGTCCCCGCTGGCGAGGCTGGTCATCGGGACCATGGCCAGGATCGAGACGAACTCCTGGACCATCCCGCCGACGACACCGACGATCAGACCGATCAGGACCACACAGCCGAAGATCCGCCACCAGGAGCCGCGGACCAGATGGGCGGAGCGGCGCAGTGCGGCCATCGGGCCCTGGTTCTCGATGACGGCGGCGGCCGGTGCCAGGCTGAACTTCACCCAGAGCCACAGGGCGAGGGGGAAGGTGGCCAGGGCGAACAGGACGGACAGGATGGCCGTGACGGCGGAGGCCGTCCCGCTGTCGTCGGGATTCACGACGACCTGCACCATCGTGAGCACGAAGGCCAGGATCAGCAGGAGCCCGGGGAGAACGGCGGCCAGGGTCGACAGGACGACCGAGCCGATCACCGCGCCGAGCCGTGACCAGGCGCGGCGCAGGACGGTGCCGAAGCGGGCCGGCCGGCCGAGGACGGCGTCCTGGATCACGGCCGGGACGGCCGCGTTGATCAGGGCGGTGGCGACGAGCATCCCGAGCATCCCGAGCAGCCAGACCGAGCCGAAGGCGACGAGCAGGGCCTGGAAGTCGGCGAAGCCGGGGTTCGCGTCGTCGGGCAGGGCGTCCAGCCGCTCCAGGTTGTCGATGACGCTGCCGTAGACGGCCAGGAGCGCTCCGCCGACGAGGACCCCGGCGCCTCCGTAGGCGATCGCCGCGATGCCGAGGAGCGGCTTCCAGTAACGGCCGTAGGCGCTGAAGGCGCCGCCGAGGAGGTCACCGACCCGCAGCGGCGCCAGGGGTATGACGCCGGGCTTCGGAGGCGGGGGAGGCGGCGGATAGCCGTATCCGTACGGATGCGGGGGTCCCGGGGGGTATGTCATGCGCACACCGTAGCGGGCACCCGGACGGAGCAGCGCCCGGGAGGGATGTGTACGCCCGTACACTCGCCTGTCATGGGATACGGACTGCTCGCCGGAGCGATCGCCGCGGAGATCCTCGCGACCACGTCGATGAAGTACAGCGACGGCTTCTCGAAGCTCTGGCCCTCGCTCGTCACCGGCGTCGGGTACGTCGTCGCCTTCGCCCTCCTCGCCCAGGCGCTCAAGACGCTCCAGGTCGGCACCGCCTACGCGATCTGGTCCGGCGTCGGCACCGCCGCCGTCGCCGTCATAGGTTTTCTCTTCCTCGGCGAGAGCCTCGGCCCCGCCAAGATCGCCGGCCTCGTCCTGATCATCGCCGGGGTCGCCGTCCTCAACCTGGGCGGCGCGCACTGATGGCACGCCCCCGCCGCCACGACCCCGGCCGGCGCGACCGGATCGTCGACGCCGCCCTGCGCGTCGCCGGCCGGTCTGGGCTCGCCGGACTGAGCCACCGCACCGTGGCCGCCGAGGCCGACGTGCCGCTCGGCTCCACCACGTACCACTTCGCCTCCCTCGACGAACTCCTCGTCGCCGCCCTGCGCGAGGCCAACGACACCTTCGGGCGCGCCCTGCGAGAGAGCCCCGGGATCGCCGACCCGGCGAGCGACCTCGCCGCCGTCCTCGCCCGGCTCATGGGGGAGTGGCTGGGCGGCGAACGGCGGGGCGTGGAGCTGGAGTACGAGCTCTATCTCGCCGCCCTGCGCCGCCCCGCGCTGCGCCCGGTCGCCGCCGAATGGGCCGAGGACGTGAGCCGGGTCCTCGCCGCGCGGACCGACCCGGCGACCGCCCGCGGCGTGGTCGCCCTGATGGACGGCATCTGCCTGCAGGTGCTGCTCACGGACGGGCGGTACGACGAGGCGTACGCGCGCGAGCTGCTGGCCCGGGTGCTGGACGGCGGGCGGTGCGGGGTGGCCGGTACGGGGGTTGGTCAGGCGGCCGGCGCGGCGGGCGGTTCGCAGGCCGGTCCGGCGGGCCGGTTCGTCGGCCGACACCCGAGACCGGTTGGCCCGCGCGGGCCCTCGACCGTTAGGTTTTCCGTCATGACCACTGCTCCTCGCACCACCGGCGCCGTCGCCGCCGGCCTCGCCACCCTCGCCGGCGACGGCACCGTTCTCGACACCTGGTTCCCCGCCCCCGAGCTGACCGACACCCCCGGCCCGGCCGGCACCGAGCGGCTGAGCGCCGACGCGGCCGTGAACGCGCTCGGCGAGGGCGCCGCCAAGGCCCTCGGCGTGGACGCCCGCCGCGGTGTCGAGGTGGTCGCCGTCCGCACCGTCATCGCCTCCCTCGACGACAAGCCGCTCGACGCCCACGACGCGTACCTGCGCCTGCACCTGCTGAGCCACCGTCTGGTGAAGCCGCACGGCCAGAGCCTGGACGGCGTCTTCGGCCTGCTCGCCAACGTCGCCTGGACCTCGCTCGGTCCCGTCGCCGTCGACGACCTGGAGAAGGTGCGCCTCAACGCCCGCGCCGAGGGCCTGCACCTGTCGGTCACCTCGGTCGACAAGTTCCCCCGCATGACCGACTACGTGGCCCCCGCCGGCGTCCGCATCGCCGACGCCGACCGGGTCCGCCTCGGCGCCCACCTCGCCGCCGGCACCACCGTCATGCACGAGGGCTTCGTCAACTTCAACGCCGGCACCCTCGGCACCTCGATGGTCGAGGGCCGGATCTCCGCCGGTGTCGTCGTCGGCGACGGCTCCGACATCGGCGGCGGCGCCTCCACCATGGGCACCCTGTCCGGCGGCGGCAACGTCGTCATCTCCATCGGCGAGCGCTGCCTGATCGGCGCCGAGGCGGGCGTCGGCATCGCGCTCGGCGACGAGTGCGTCGTCGAGGCCGGTCTGTACGTCACCGCCGGCACCCAGGTCACGCTGCCCGACGGCCAGATCGTCAAGGCCCGCGAGCTGTCCGGCGCCTCGAACATCCTCTTCCGCCGCAACTCGGTCACCGGCGCCGTCGAGGCCCGCCCGAACAACGCGGTGTGGGGCGGCCTCAACGAGGTCCTGCACAGCCACAACTGACGAAGGCCGGCCCGCGCGGGGAGATCCCCGCGCGGGCCGGACCCTCGCCGACGCGTTTCCCGGCCGCTCTCCCGCCGTGGCCGGTTCACACGGCCGGGAGGGCGGTCAGCCGCTTTCCGTGCGTACAGCACCCCGTCGATCACCTCGGGGTCGCGGAACCGCGGGAAGTCCCCGGCCTTCAGCGTCCAGCGCTCCGCGCCGTCCGCCACCGCGAAGGCCCGCAGCCGCTCGGCGTCCGTGACGATCACCAGGCCCTCGTGCACGGCGATCCGGCGGCTGTTGAAGCTGCCGATCTTCCGCGTCCAGCGCTGTCGGCCGGTCGCGGTGTCGCGGACCGTCAGATTTTTGCGGTAGTCCGTGTAGACGAGATACGGGCCGTCGGTCACGGCCGTGATGCCGTACTCCTCGGTGCCCAGGTCGCGCTGCTCCTGCCAGACCGCCTTCCCGGTGCCCGTGTCGATGGCCGCGATAGGACGTAGCCGTGCCGGTCGTCGGCGGCGATCGGCCGGGGCTGGGTGAACCGGCCGCCGCCGAGGCGGCTGCGCCCGGTCTCCTTGCCGGTGGACGGGTCGAGACCGACGACATCCCCGTCGTACTGGGCGGACGCGAGGTACAGGGTGCCGCCGCTGACCAGCAGGTTCGCGCCCGGTACGGCGACGCCCGTACGGCGCCGGCGGTCCTTGCCGGTGACCAGGTCCCGGCCGATCAGGGGATCGCCCGACACCAGGACCACGCCCCCGGCGACGGCGAGCGCGGTCAGCTGGTTGGTGAGGCCCTTTACGGGCAGCCGGAACCGGGTCCGGAGCCGGAGCCGGCCGACGGCTGCTCGGGGCCGCAGCCCCACGCGCCGGCACCGAGGGCGAGGAGGCCGAGCCCCGTACCCGCGAGCCGCAGCATCCCCCGGCGCGTCGGTTCCTGTCCTGCGTGGCACGTCACGGCCTGGCCTCCCGGGCGTCCTGTCGTACGGCTCGGATACGCGTACGACCTGCGAAAACGCGATCAGGCCAGCCAGGGATCGAGCAGGCATGAGCGGGCGTGTCCAACAGGGACGATGCCGTGAAACATCCGTCACACGGCATCAGATCCGTCACACCCCCGGCGGGTGGCTCGGAGGGCGAGCTTGAAGCCGTCGTGGCTGCGGGCGAAGCCCAGCGAGGCGTAGAAGCGGTGGGCGTCGGTCCGGCTCTTGTTGCTGGTGAGCTGGACGAGCGCGCAGCCGCGGGCGCGCGCCCGCTCCGCCGCGCCCGTCATCAGGGCGCGGCCGAGGCCGCCGCCGCGCCGGTCGGCCCGGATCCGGACCGCCTCGATCAGGGCCCGCTCGGCGCCGCCCTTGCCGAGGCCCGGGATGTACGTGGCCTGGAGGCAGCCGAGGACGAGCGCGCCGGGCTCCGCCGACTCGACGAGGACGAGCAGCTCGTTGCGGGCGTCGGCCTCGATGTCCGCGAACGCCCGCTCGTAGGCGGGGGTGACGGTCACCGAGGCCGGGTCCACCACCCGCTCCTCGTCGGCGAGGAGCGCGAGGACGGCGGGGAGGTCGGCACGGGTGGCGGGGCGCAAGATCACACCCGGAGTTTCGCACGCCTGTATGTGTGGTCCCTCGGGAGTGGCGGCGCGGTCCTCATGGTGCGGCGCGATCGTGCGCGTCCGCGTGGAGCGCGTCCCGCTGTCAAGATCTCGTAGGTGGTCGACGCGTGTACGAAGGCTGACGGGGCCGTGAACCGGCGGAGCGTCCCCCGAATGCGTCTAGGCTGAGAGGCGCTGGAGCCGGATGCTCGCAGCACGAATCGTCACCCCCCGCCGAGGAGAACACCCCACGATGGCACCGGACCACCCGATCCTTCCCCCCGTTCGGCTGCGCTCGGACGCGGAGCTGGCCCGGGACGCCCTGGCCGCTCCCCTCCTCACCCGCGCCGTCCGGCTCGCCCGCTGGGCCGGCCCCGAGACCCGGGTCGGCGCGGGCGGCGAACTCGTCGACGCGCAGTTGCCCGCCGCCGCCGAGGCGCTCGGTCTCGCGGACGACGAGGACGGTCAGGCCGAGGCGAGCGAGGCCTGGCGGGTCGCCGTCGACGCGGGCCTGGTCGAGATCCACGACCCCGAGGACGCGGCCGGGAACGCGGACGAGGGCGCGGCCGGCGACGAGGAGGCCGTGGACGCCGAGGGCACCGTCAGCCTCGGCGAGAACCTGGCCCTGCTGACCGGCGGCACCCCGCAGGACGTGCTCGCCGTCTGGCTGGAGGGCTTCGCGACCGTCTTCGACGACGCCGCGGCGCCGTACCTCGACGACCTCGACGCGTTGGTCGGCCCGGACGGCGAGATCGACTTCGAGGCTCTGGACTGGGACCCGGAGGCCGAGGCGGAGTTCCTGGAGGGCGTGCTCGGCAACCTCTACCTGCTGACCGTCTCCGAGGGCGGCTCCGGCGACGGCCCGGTGCCGCTGCCCGCGCTCGCCGCGTCGATGGTGATCCCCGACGACATGGGCGAGCCCACCGACGACGTCCTGGAGCAGGTCTCCGACGCGATGATGCGGCTCGACGAGCAGTTCCGGATCCTGGAGCCCATCGGTCTCGTCGAGTACCAGCCCGTCGACGAGGCCCTGATGGTGGAGGAAGGCGAACACGACGCGGCGGACGCCGCGGGACGCGCGCGGGACGGCGAGCCGTCCGCGCCGCTCGACGAGGAGGACGTCAGCCGGTACGGCATGGTCCGGCTCACCCCGCTCGGCCTCTACGGCATCCGCGCCCGGATGCTCGACGCCGGCCTGTCCGCCCCGGCCGTCGGCGACCTCGCCGAGAAGGGCGCGGACGCCCTGCTGGACGGCGTCGTCTCCTACCCGCAGGAGGCCGCCCGCGCCGAGATCGCCGGCTGGCTCGCCACCCGCGAGGTGCCCGCCGCGGCCCGCGACCTGCTCGCCGCCGCCCGGGGCAGCGAGCCCGGCGCCCCGCTGCGCCGGCTGCACGCTCAGCAGGCCCTGTCCCTCGTCGGCGCCGAGGCCGAGCCGGTCGTACGGGAGGTCCTGGACGACCCCGAACTCGGCGGTCTGGCCCGGGTCTGGCTCGCCGAGCGCGGCGCGGCCGACATCCCCGCGCCGCCCGAGTCGATGATCTTCTGGCTGGCCATCGACACCATCGCCGCCCACCTGGACGCCGAGGGCGAGCTGGACGAACTCCAGGACCTCATCGAGGGTCTGACGGGCCGCCACGGCGGCTTCTTCGACCAGGCGTGGCGGGTCGACCACCCGTCCACGGCCGAGGTCCTGGAGGCGATGGGCCGGCTGCACCGCGACAAGCCCTCCGCGAAGGAGGCCCGTAAGGCCGCCTTCAAGGCGCGCTCGCGCCGCTGACGGTCGTACGACCACCCTGTCGGCCCCCGCCCTGCGTCTGGGCCGCGAGACCACCCGCGAGGAGGTCCTGGAGTACCTGCGCGACGTCTCGCTGCACTCGCCGCTGAAGCGCCAGATCGACT
>NZ_JBEYHT010000104.1:0-13953 GCF_040635425.1 Streptomyces laurentii
GCCGCCGCACGCCCGGGCGGCCTCGACGCAGGCCGTCTGCTGCCAGCCGGGCCGCTCCACGCCGGTGACGGGGCGCAGCGAGGTCCCCGGCAGGAAGCGGGCCCGTCGGCCCTGTCAGCTCACCAGCCCCGCCAGTCGCTGCAGCGACTCCGTCAGGGCCGCCGTCGCCGAGTCCTTCAGCTTGCCCGCCATCAGGGACACGGCCGCACCCGTGAACTCCCCGTCGATCCGTACGGTGGTCGCCTCGCCGTCGGCCGTGAGCGCGTAGCG
Source organism: Streptomyces laurentii (assembly GCF_040635425.1). Classification (NCBI taxonomy): domain Bacteria; kingdom Bacillati; phylum Actinomycetota; class Actinomycetes; order Kitasatosporales; family Streptomycetaceae; genus Streptomyces; species Streptomyces laurentii. The sequence goes on from NZ_JBEYHT010000104.1 coordinate 271, forward strand.
GGTGCCGATGGCGACGTTCATCGGGCCCTTGCCGCGGATCGCGAGCACGCGCTCCGGCTCCACTTCCTCCACCGTCCAGGCCACCTCGGCGGGGAAGCCCATCAGCTTCATGTTCTCCGTGAAGGTGGCGCCGGACTCCAGGCGCTCCGGGCCGCCGGCCGGGAAGTCGGTGTGGGTGGCGTTCCACTCCCCGTACGAGCCGAAGTCGGTGAGCCGCGCCCACACCTTCCCGGCAGGTGCCTCGATCCGTGCCTCCGCGCTGACTTCGGCCATGGGCCACCCCTTCACGCGTACCAGTCGGGCTTCGGTGTCGCGGAACGTAGCCGGGGCGGCGCGAACATTCAATACTGATGAACCGTCAGTTCTTGTGTCGTCCTGTTGTTCCGTCGTTCCGTCGCCCGCCCACCGGATCCGCGCGGAGTCGAAGCGGTCCGAGGCGCGTGGCCGGCCGCTCTCGTCGTGGCAGTGGAACGCGGCCCAGAAGAGATCGCCCGGCAGCGCCTCCCGGGGTGCGTACACCCGGTAGACGTACCGCCGCCCGTCGAGTGCGGGCAGATCCACCATCCAGAACATGCCGGGAGGACGATACGACACGTCGGGGCGTGCGCCGGGCCGGGAGGCAAAGCGGCGCGCCCCTAGGGGGGAGAAGTGGCGCGATCTCCTTCGCAAGGAGGAGGAATCGCCCTCCGTACCCGACTCCGGTGGTATGTCCACATGCTTCTCGCCGGGGATGTCCCGAAGCCGTCGGCCTGATGAGGTGGGATCGTGCACAATCCCGTCCCGAGCGTTCCCGCTTCCCGTTCTCAGGTGTCCCGGCTGCTGCCCGCCTCGCGCCGGGCCGACCTGGAGAACGTCCTGACCGCGGAGCTCCTGACGGTCGTGGCCGGAGCCAGAAGGCGGACGCTGCGGGACGGCGACCGGCAGATCGACACCGCTCACCTGCTGCACTCCCTCCTCGAGACCGACCCCGAGGCCGGTGCCGCCTTCGACGGCGGCCACCAGGTCGCCCGGGTGCTCGGCTATCTCGTGCAGCGCTCCATCGGCTACGGGCTGCGCTGGCAGCGGTCGGTCGAGGACACCGGCGGCTCCCTCCCCGTCCTCCGGGTCGGCGAACCGGCCGCCTCCGGCTGGTCACCGGCCGCCGCGGCCGCCCTCGGGCATGCCTTCGAACGGGCCGCGCGGCGCGGCGACCGCCGGGTCCGGGGCCTCGATCTGCTCGCCGTGCTCGCCGCCGAACCGGACAGCCGGGCCGGCGAGGTACTGCGCCGCGCGGGCGTCGACCGCACCGTCCTGACGGCCCGGATCGCGGAGCTGTCTCAACAGGTGTAACGGGGGTTACGCACCTGACCGGGCCCTGTCATGATGGCCCGATGCACGCGTCTCAGGGGAGAAGCGCCGGTCTGGGACTCGCCCTGACCTCGGCCTTCGCATTCGGTGGTTCAGGTGTGGCGGCCAAGCCGCTCATCGAGGCGGGTCTCGACCCGTTGCACGTGGTCTGGCTCAGGGTGGCCGGTGCCGCCCTCGTGATGCTGCCGATCGCCTGGCGCCACCGGGACCTGCCGCGCCGCAAGCCGGCCCTGCTCGCCGGGTTCGGTCTGCTGGGCGTCGCCGGCGTCCAGGCCTGCTACTTCGCCGCGATCTCCCGGATCCCCGTCGGCGTCGCGCTGCTCGTCGAGTACTTCGCCCCGGCCCTCGTCCTCGGCTGGGTCCGCTTCGTCCAGCGCCGCCCGGTGACCCGCGCCGCCGCCCTCGGCGTCGTCCTCGCCGTCGGCGGACTCGCCTGTGTCGTCCAGATCTGGTCCGGGCTGAGCTTCGACGCGCTCGGCCTGCTGCTCGCGCTCGCCGCCGCCGGCTGCCAGGTCGGCTACTTCGTCCTGGCCGACCAGGGCAGCGACGAGGACGAGCCCGTCGACCCGCTCGGCTTCATCGCGTACGGACTCCTCTTCGGCGCCGTCCTGCTCACCTTCGTCGCCCGCCCGTGGGACATGGACGGGTCGGTGCTCGGCGGCACCGCCGATCTCGACGGCACGGCGGTCCCGGCCTGGCTGCTGCTGGGCTGGATCGTGCTGATCGCGACCGTCCTCGCGTACGTCACCGGGGTCGTGTCCGTACGCAAGCTCTCCCCGCAGGTCGCGGGTGTGGTGGCCTGTCTGGAGGCCGTGATCGCCACCGTCCTCGCCTGGGTGCTGCTCGGCGAGCACCTGGGGGTGCCGCAGATCGCGGGCGGTGCGGTCGTGCTCGTCGGCGCGTTCATCGCGCAGTCCTCGACGCCGAAGGCCGCGACGGCCGAACCGGTCGCCGGATCCGCCGACCAGGCGGCCGGTGAGCAGGCCGACGGCGAGCGGGCCGGCGGCGAGCGGGCCGGCGGCGAGCGGGCCGGCGGCGAGCGGGCCGGCGGCGGGCAGGCGTCCGATGGAGCCGGGGTGGCGGCAGGGAAGGCCACCCCGTAGGGTTCCGGCCATGCGTATGACCGTACTTCCGCCCCCCGCACGCTGACCGCGGGCGGCTCACTTCCGCTGACGAGGACCGGACTCGGGCGGGCCGATACGAGGCCCCCGAGCGGTTCGTCGCTGCCCGCCCGCGGACACGGCGACCATCTTTCCTTCCTCCTCATCCGGAGCATGTACGTGTCGAACACTCCTGGTTCTGCCCTGTCCACGGGGCGGAGCCTCGTCTCGCTGATCATCGTCGGTGTCGCCTGGGGCACCGCGGGCGCCGCCGCCTCCCTCGTCTTCCGGGCCAGCGATCTCGGCCCGCTCGCCCTGTCCTTCTGGCGTTACGTCGGCGCGCTGCTGCTGCTTCTCGGCGTCCTCGCCCTGCGCCGGCGGCGCGGGCAGCAGGCCCCGGCCATCCGGGAACCGCGCGGGCGATGGCTCGTCCGGGTCCTCGGCACCGGCCTCGGCATGGCCGTCTTCCACTGGGCCTACTTCGCCGCCGTGCAGGCCACCGGGCTCGCCGTCGGCACCGTCGTGACACTCGGCGCCGGGCCCGTGCTGATCGCGGCCGGCGCCCGGATCCTGCTGGGCGAACGGCTCGGCCTGGGCGGTGTCCTGGCCGTCGGCGGCGCGCTCGCCGGGCTCGGCGTGCTCGTGCTCGGCGGGGGCGGTGCCGAGGTGCGGCCGTCCGGCGTCGTCCTCGCCCTCGTGTCCGCGCTCGCCTACGCGGCGTTCACGCTGCTCACCCGGTGGCTCGGCCGTACCGGGGGCGGGCGGGTCGACGTCCTGTCCACCACCACCTGGTCGTTCGCCGTCGGGGCGGTCGGTCTGCTGCCGTTCGCGGCCGTCGAAGGGCTCGTCCCGCACACCGAGGCCCCGCTGGCGGTCCTCGGCCTGCTCGTCTACGTGGCGGCCGTCCCCACCGCGCTCGCCAACGCCCTCTACTTCGCCGGGGCGGCCGTGATCCGCTCCGCGACGGTCTCCGTCATCATGCTGCTGGAGCCGGTCAGCGCCGCGCTCATCGCCGTGACCCTGCTCGGCGAGCGCCTCACCGCCTCCACGGTCGGGGGCACCCTGCTGCTGCTCGGCGCCGTCACCGGGCTCGCCTTCGCGGAGACCCGGGCGGCGGTGGGCCCGCGCGGGGAGCGGGCCGACGGGGCGGTGTCCGTCACGCCGTAGCGGACGGTCCGGGAACGGACGGTCCGGGAACGGATGACCCGGAACCGGACGGTCCGGTCGTGGACGGCTTGGCGGCGAGGCGGCGGAGCTGATGGGCCCGCGCCGCCGCGTCGCCGGGGCCCGCGCGCTCGGCGAGCCGGACCGAGACCCGTTCCTGCACGGCCGGCGGCTTGTTGCCCGCGTACTTGAACTTCGCGCGGACATCGGTCACTTCGAGCCGCAGCACCCGGATGCCCGGCAGCATGCGGCCGAACGGAGCTTCGCCGGGCCGGGCTTGCGCCGTGCCGCCCTCCGGCTGGAAATGGGCGACCTGGCGGTTCAGCAGGGTCGCCTTCTCCTCCGGGTCGTCGACGACGTGCGCGGTGCAGCGGAGTTGGACGGCCGTGTAGTACGAGGTCGGGGTGCCGTGCTCGGTGGGCGCGCCGTCGGAGGCGGTCCAGTGGCCAGGCACGTACACGTAGTCGTCGACCACGCTCAGCAGCACGGTCGGGTGCCGGTCCAGGTCGCGCCAGAGCGGGTTGGGGCGGGCGAGATGGGCGATCGCCTGGCCGTACGGGCCGGGCTCGGGCTCGTACCGGAAGTGCAGCGGCTGCACCCACGGCGGTTCGCCGGCAGTGCCGTTGACCGCGAGCTGGCCGAAGTCGTGGGCGGCGAGCCAGTGTTGCCAATCGCCGTCGTCATGGGGCGCGTCCCAGGGATGGATCAGCATGCGAAGGCCCCTCAGTGAGCGGTGAGATAGCCGGGCAGGGTGATGGCCGGGTCCAGGTCGCCGGCCGGCTCCGGGGTGCCGTGGCCGCTGCGCACCGGGATCACGCCGGCCCAGTGGGGGAGCGCGGCGTCCTCGGGCTCGTCGTTGGGGCCGCCGGTGCGGACCTTGGCCGACACCTCGGCGAGGTCGAGGCGCAGGACGGCGGTCGCGGCGAGTTCCTTGGCGTTGCCGGGGCGGGAGTCGGCGGCGCGGCCGGGGACGACATGGTCGACCAGCGCGTCGAGGGCGGTGCGCAGCTCCTCGGGGTCGGTCACCTGGCGGGCGGTGCCGTGCACGACGACCGAGCGGTAGTTGATCGAGTGGTGGAAGGCGGACTTGGCGAGGACCAGGCCGTCCACGTGGGTCACGGTCAAGCACACCGGCAGCCCCGGCGTGTCGGCCCCGCCGCCGGCACCGCCTGCCATCCGCATCGGCCGCGAGCCGGTCGAACCGTGGACGTACAGGCGCTCGCCGACCCGGCCGTACAGCGTGGGCAGGACGACGGGCGCGCCGTCGCGGACGAAGCCGAGATGGCAGACGTACCCCTCGTCGAGTATCGCGTGCACCAGTGGGCGGTCGTACGCGGCGCGGTGGCGGGAACGGGTGGGGACGGTCCGCTCGGTGGGCTCGTAGGGCGGTGGAACCGCGGGAAGTGCGTCCGTCATGGTGGCGTACTCCATTGCACTAGTGCATAATCGGCTTTGTGCTAGGAGAATATCGGATCGAAGGCCGTCGCGCATCGGAGATCGCCGCCAGCGTGGAGCGGGGGGTGGGCTCCGGGCTGCTCGAACCCGGGCAACCCCTGCCGCCCATGCGGGAGTTGGCGGCCACCCTCGGCGTGAACCCGAACACCGTCGCCGCCGCCTACCGCACCCTGCGCGAACGCGGGGTGATCGAGACGGACGGCCGCCGCGGCAGCCGGGTGCGGCCCGCGCCCGCGACGACCGCCCGCGGCTCGATCAGGGTCGAGGCCCCGGCCGGCGCCCGGGACGTCAGCAACGGCAGCCCCGATCCGGCGCTGCTGCCGCCGCTCGGCCCCGCCCTCGCCGAGGTCGCCGAGGCGTACGCGGCGCGGCCGACGATGTACGGGGAGGAGCCCGTCGACGAGGAGTTCGCCCGGCTCGCCCGGGCCGCCTTCGACACCGCCGGGGTACCGGCCGGGCCCGTCGGCGTCGCGTCCGGCTCGCTCGACGCCGTCGAACGGGTGCTGACCGCGCGGCTGCGGCCCGGCGACGCCGTCGCCGTCGAGGACCCCGGCTGGGGCAGCCTCCTCGACCTCGTCCCCGCGCTCGGCCTGCGGCCCCTGCCGGTCGCCGTCGACGACGACGGACCACTGCCGGACTCGGTGGCCGGCGCGCTGCGGGCCGGGGCCCGCGCCGTGATCGTCACCGACCGCGCGCAGAACCCCACCGGCGCCCGCCTCACCGCCGCGCGCGCCGCCGGACTCCGGACGGTCCTGGCCCGCCACCCCGACGTCCTGCTCATCGAGGACGACCACGGCCACGGCATCGTCGCCGAGCCGCCGCACCCGCTCGCCACGGGCACGGGCGCCTGGGTCTTCGTACGGTCGGTGGCCAAGGCGTGGGGGCCCGACCTGCGGATCGCCGCCTTCACCGGGGACGCGGAGACCGTCGACCGGGTCCTCGGCCGGCAGCGGCTCGGCCCCGGCTGGGTCAGCCGGCTGCTCCAGCGCGCGGTCGTCCGGCTGTGGACCTCGGGGGCCGTCGACCCGGACGCGGTCGCGGCGGCGTACGGGGAGCGGCGCGACGGACTCGTCCGGGCGCTCGCCGCGCGCGGGGTCGAGGCGCACGGGCGCAGCGGCATGAACGTGTGGATCCCGGTCGCCGACGAGACCGGCGCCGTCGCCCGGCTGCTCGCCCGCGGCTGGGTGGTCGCGCCCGGCGCCCGCTTCCGGATGGAGGCCGGGCCGGCGGTCCGCGTCACCGTCTCCGGGCTCGCCCTCGCCGACCTCGAACCGCTCGCCGACGCGCTCGCCCACGCGGCGGGACCGGCACCGGCCCGCAGTTACGGCTGACGGGCCGGCCCGCGGTCACGGCCGGGCCGGTGCGGGGCCGTGCCGATGCGGCAGGGGGCCGGGACCGGGGCGGCGCCCGGCCCCCGAGTCCGGGTGTTCCGGCTTCGTATTCCGGCGCCCCGGCCCCGTGCCCCGGTGCGCGCACCGTTCGAACGCGCCGAGTCGCGGGTGGTGACATCTCGGTCCAGGATGGCGCTGTGTGGGGGCCGGACGGGGCGGCGGACCCGCGACCGGCCCCTGGGGCCGCCCCGCAGGCCGCCGCAGCGCGACCCCGAGGCCCGTCCCGGCAACCGCCCGAACCCGGCAGGAGGCTCCCCTTCATGGACCCCGTGCTCACCACCGACGCGCTCGCCAAGCTGCGCCAGCCCCGCCCGTACCCCGCGGTCTCCCTGGTGATGCCCACGCATCGCCGCGAACCGGAGAACACCCAGGACCCGGTACGGCTGCGCAATCTGGTCGCGCAGGCGGAGAAGGCCGTCCAGGAGGATCCGAAGGTGCCCCGCGAGCGGCGCCTCGACGTGCTCGACCAGCTGCGCCGGGCCGTGGCGGAGACCGACCTCGTGCACGCGGAGGACGGACTGGTGATCTACGCGGCGCAGGGCGAGTACCAGGTGTGGTCGGTGGCCCGCACCGTGCCGGAGCGGGTGGTCCTGGCCGACACCTTCCTCACCCGCAACCTGGTCGCCGCCCAGGCCGCCGAACAGCCCTACTGGGCCCTCGCGGTGGCGGCCGACCGGGTCTCGCTGTGGAGCGGCGACCCCGAGCGGGCCGCCGAGCGCCCGAAGGACGGCTTCCCGCTGACCCGCAGCCTGGAGGACCCGGACGTCGAGCGCAAGGAGCAGATCGGCGACGTGCCCAGCACGTTCCAGGACGAGGACGCCCGCCATTTCCTGCGCGAGGCGCACGAGAAGCTGCGGGCCGTCCTCGCCACCGAACCCCGCCCGCTCTACGTGCTGGGATCGGCTCCCGCGCTGGCCCTCCTGGAGGACCTGGGCTCGCTCGGCCCGGACGCCATGACGATCCAGCAGGGCGGTCTCGCCGAGGGGCCGGCCGCCGCCGTGTGGCAGGCCGTCGAACCGCTGCGCCAGGCGCGGGTGGCGGCGGCGACGGCGACCGTGGTGGCGGAGCTGGACGCGGCGCGCGGCCGGCGCGAGTTCGCGGGCGGCATCGACGAGGTGTGGCAGGCGGTGCAGCAGGCGCGGGTGCGGCTGCTGGCGGTCGAGGAGCACTACCGGACCGTCGTACGCCAGGAGGGCGGGCACCTGGAGCCCGCGCAGTCCGGGGACGCGGGCTCCCGCGACGACATGGTCGACGAGATCGTCGAGCAGGCGCTGGAGAGCGGCACCGAGGTGCGGTTCGTGCCCGACGGCACGCTGGAGGAGCAGGGGCGGATCGCGGGCGTGCTGCGTTACTGAGCGACGGGCCGCGAGCGGTCCGGGTCCGCGCCGACCGGGGCCGTGGTCGCCGTGGAAGCCGCGGGGGTCGAGGGAGCCGCGGGGGTCGAGGGAGTCGCCGGGGTCATGGCCGGGGTCGGCGTCCCGGCCGGCGTACCGGCCGGCGTCGCGGTCGGTACGTGGTCCCGGACCGGCTCCCGCCGGGCGGCGCGGCGCGGGCCGCGGGTCTGGGTGAGGGCGGCGCCCGCCAGGACGATCACCGCGCCGACCGGGGTGTTCCAGGTCAGCCCCTCGCCCAGGACGGCGACACCGGCGGCCGTGGCGATGACCGGGATGAAGTACGTGACCATGGACGCGGTCGTCGGGCCGACCTCCGCCACCACCCCGTACTGGAGCAGCATCGCGGCCCCGGTGCCCAGCGCGCCGAGCGCGACCACCGACAGCAGCGGCATGATCTCGAAGCGCTCCGGCCAGGACGTGAACAGCGGGGTGATGATCGCCAGTTGCACCGTCGCCAGGCCGACCTGGGTGCCGGCCAGCGACAGGTTCGAGGCGTCCGTGCCGGCCAGGGTGCGGCGGACGTAGATCCAGCCGACCGCGTAGCTGAACGAGGCGAGCAGGGCCATCGCGGTGCCGGTGACGTCGAGGCCGGAGAAGCCCTGCCAGGCGCCGAGCACGGTCAGTACGCCGATGAAGCCGATGCCCAGACCCGCCGCGCGTACCCGGGTCGGGCGGTCCTCGGACAGGGCGACGAGCGAGAGGAGCATGCCCCACAGCGGGGTGGTGGCGTTGCAGATGCCCGCGAGCGTCGAGGGGATCGTCAGCTCCGCGTACGAGAAGAGGGAGAACGGCAGCGCGTTGAGCAGAAAGGCCGCGACCGCCAGATGCCCCCAGGTGCGCGCGCCGCGCGGCAGCCGGTCACGCTTCGCGACCATGGCGACGGCCAGCACCGCCGTACCGAACAGCAGCCGGCCGAAGGTCACCTGGAACGGGGCGAAGCCGTCCGTGCCCACCTTGATGAAGAGGAAGCTGAATCCCCAGATCAGAGCGAGGGCGCCGAAGCGCACCCGCCAGTCCACGCCGCCCGGGCGCGGTGCGCCGGGGGAGGAGGGAAGGGCGGAGGAGGGGGACGCGGAAGGGGAGGGTCTGCTCATGCACCACAGAGTGACCGAGGCGACCTCGTAGAACAAGCGAGAATTCCTCCGGTGAATATCTTAGCATCGCTTACATGTTGAATCCGGAGCGTCTGCGCCGAGCTGGAACCCGAGCCCGGGATCCGCGAAGTACTGCGCGGCGACTGCGACCTGTCGGTCGTCCTCGACTGGAACAACAAGCGGGCGCCCGTCCCCGCCGGCCTCGAACGGGCCCATCTCCTCGACGACGCCGCCGACTTGGCCCTTCCCGCCGACCACCCGCTGGCCGGCCGCGAGGTCGTCGACCTGGAGGACTTCGCCGACGAGGAGTGGGTGTCCTGGCCGCGCGGCGAGTTCTGCCACGAATGGCTGATGTTCACCCTGCGCGCCAAGGGCATCGAGCCCCGCATCGCCCATGCCGCCGCCGACCACCACACCCAGCTCGCCCTGGTCGCCGCCGGACTCGGCGTCTGCGTCGCACCCCGCCTCGGCCGGCTGCCGATGGGTGACGACGTCGCCTTCGTCCCCGTACGACAGCCGGTCAGCCGGCACATCTACGCCACCTGGCGCACCGACGCCGGACGCCGACCCTCCATCCGCGCCGTCGTCGACGCGCTGCGGACGGCCGGCGCGCCGCTGTCCGGCTGGCGGTACGGGCGGGGATCACGCCCCCGCGAGTTTGCGGAAGTCCCAGGAGACGACGGCGCTCGGGGTGAGCCGCAGCCAGGCGTGCCGGCCGTCGTGCGGCATGGCGTCGAGTCCGAAGTTCCTGGCGGCGAACAGTCGCTCGGGGACGTCGAGTTCGGGGCAGGGCTCACCCGTGCGCGGGGCCTCGCCGACGCGTTCCACGGTGCCTGACAGCTCCACCCCGCGCAGTTCCCCGTACTCCTCGCCGTCGTCGACCACGACCGCGACCCGCGGATCGGCCTCCAGTTCGGCCCAACGGCGGCTGCGGGTCAGGGAGTAGAGCCAGAGCGACGTCCCGTCCCAGGCGAACCAGAGGGCACTGGCGTGTGGGCGGCCGTCGGCGGCGACGGTCGCCACCCGGCAGGTGCGCTGCCCGGCCAGGAAGGAATCGAGCTCGGCCGGGGTCATCATGATCCGGCGTCCACGGCGCTGTCCGGTGGTCATCGTCCGCACCCTTCTGGATTTCTGATGAGGTGTCAGAAAGCATGGGGCCTCGGGTATCCCGGAGCAAGGAGGAGGGCGTCATGACGCGACCGGACCGGCTCACCGGACAGCTCGACCCTGACGGAGCCGTCCTGCTGACCGTCGAATGCCAGGAGGGTGTGGTGGGGAAGACGAGCGCGCTCCCCGAACTCGCCGCCGCCGCACGGGAGTCGGGGGCCTTGGACAACATCGCGCGGCTCGTCGCCGGCGCGCACCGGGCAGGCGTCCAGGTGATGCACGCCGTCGCCGAACGCCGCCCCGACGGGCGCGGCGCGAACCGTAACGCCCGCCTCTTCCGCGCCGCCGCCCGGCTCCCCGTCGCCCAGCACACCGGCAGCGCCGCCGTACAGATCGCCGAACCGATCGAGGTGACCGAGGCGGACCTGGTGGTCCGGCGTCTGCACGGGCTCTCGCCGCTCGCCGGGACCGATGTCGACGCGCTGCTGCGCAACCTCGGCTGCCGGACCCTGGTCGTCACCGGCGTCTCCGCCAACGTGGCCGTACCCAACGCGGTCTTCGACGCCGTCAACCTCGGCTACGAGGTCGTCGTGCCGAGCGACGCCATCGCCGGAGTGCCCGCCGACTACACGGCCGCCCTGACCCGCCACACACTCGCCCTCGTCGCCACCCTCACGACGACGGACGAGGTCCTGGCCTGCTGGCGGGCGCACTGAGGGCCGTTCGTGACATCGGACCGTCAGGCGCCGCGGGCGAGCGAGCGCAGGCACGCCTCCCGGGTCGCCTGGTGCACGGCGCGCGCGAGCCGGGCGCCCCAGCGGGAGCGCGGACCGGCGAAGGGCTCGGCCGGACCGTCCCCGGCGACGGGACACGCGACACACACCGCGTCCGTCGGGGTGCCGGAGGCGTCGGCGCCGACGTCGAGCAGCGCCTGGACCTTCGCCTCGGTCGCCGTGGCGACCGCGTTGACCAGGGCCGCGTCCGTGAGCGGCACCGGGAGCGAGACGACGATGTTGATCGTGCCCGGACGCGGCGGACCGACGGTGCCCGCGTCCGGAGCGGCCGCCCACCCCCGTACCCCGATGCCCGCCGTCACCATGGCCTCGGCGCCACCGTCGGCGGCGCACTGCCGGTCGCCGAGCTCCGCCGCCGTCATCAGCCCCACGCCGGGACCGGTCAGACCGGCGCCGGCGGCCAGTTCGCGCAGATGGGCGACCGGGTCGAGCCGCCCGTACCCCGGCGGCACCTGGGCGTTGACGACCCACGACCGCTCCCCGACGCCCCCTCCGAGCACGGCGCTGGACACCATCCGCGTGCCGGGCCCGGGCGCCCACACCCACATCGGCCGGCGGCGGCCGTCCTCCTCGTGGTCGAGCAGGACGGCGTCGGCGAAAGCGGCGCGGGTGGGGTCCGGCGCGGCGGCCGGGAGACGCGAAAGCACCCCGTACCCTAACCCGTGCCCTTGGGACTCAGTTCTTCTTCCAGGGGGTGACTCCGAGCCTGCCCGTCGTTCCGAGGTCGAGGTTCGGGGTCACCGTCACCGGGGCGGCCCCCGCCTTCGCCCGGACCCGGACGTGCGGCACGTTCACCGCGGTGCCGGCCTCGGTGGTGTTGCGCCAGACCAGGTTCGCGGTCGCCGACTCGTTCGGCCGGAGCGTCACGCGCCGCGGCGGTTCGTCGCCTCCGACGCCGGTGGCGATGTCCTTGCCGCCGTCGAGGATCCGCACGCCGCTGACGGGCTCGTGGTCGGAGTCCAGAAGCACGAGGAGCGGATAGCCCTCGACGGTGTAGTCACGCGTGCCGCAGTTCACGAGGTGCAGGCCCACGACGCGCAGCCCCATGGTCGCGTCGCCCTGGTCGGCGCTGACCCGGACGCCGGAGGCGGGGCACGGGCCCGATTCGATCGGCGCCTCGTCCGCGGGGACCTTGGTCGCCTTGAGGACGTGTGCCCCGGTGATCGCGGGAGCGCCGGGCGGCAGCACCTCGGCATGGACCGTCCCCCGCGCGGTCTTCCCCGGGGCGACGTCGCGCACGGTCACGGTCCGGGTGGACATGGCCCCGCCGTCACTGCTCGTGAAGGTGACGACGACGGTGTACGTCTGGGCCGTGGACGTCGTGTTGACGACCTCGTAGGCGGCGGACGTCTTCGGATCCTCGGGGGCGTCGAGGGGATCGGGCCGTACGCCGTAACCGGTCCACGGTGACGGGAGGGAGTCGGCGTGTACGCCGTAACCGGACGAGGACGAGGACGGGGACGAGGACGAGGGCGACGACGAGGGCGAGGGCGAAACCGACGGGGCCGACAGGGTGATCGAGGTGATCCGTGCGCCGTCCTTGCCCGGATCGTCGACCGGCTTGGCGGAGGGCGCCCCGGCCGTGGCACCGCCCGGGGCCGGGTTCCCGGCGCCCGCCGGGGTGGTCCCGCACCCCGTGAGGAGCAGTGCGGTCGCGGCGAGAGCCGAGACGAGGGGAGTGGTCGCGGCGAGGGCCGGGCGAGCGGCGAGGAGGCTGCGCATCCGGGCATCCCATCAAGGCGCCCTCCCCGCAGTCATGATGGAGGCCACAGTTCCGGTCACAGTGGTGTCACAAAGGCGGCCGGCCATGCCGATCAGCGGCCGACGGATCCCGTGATCCGGACGGCGCTCGCCCGGGGCTTCACGGACACCGGGCAGGAGTTCCACAGCTCCACCCCGGCCGTCAGCAGCTCCTGTACGGCCCCTCGCTCCTCGGGCGTCCAGATGTCGCACGCGTCGCCGAACAGCTTCTCGTACGCGCCGTCGTGCACCGCTGTCTGTCGCGGGCCGGAGGCCGCGGGGAGTCCCCGGGCCAGGTCCTCGAAGAAGTTCCAGGCGTCCAGCACCGCCCCCGCGGGGACCCGCCGGCGGGCCGGATCCGCCAGCCAGTGCTGGACCCGGGCGAGTTCCAGGGTGTCGGCCTCGGGGTGCGCCAGGGGCCATCCGCGCCGGTCCGCGTACCGGCGTGCCTGCCCGGCCGTCCGGAACACCGGCACCGTGCGGTGACCGGCGGCGCCCGGCAGCGTCAGCACCCGGTCCCGCGCGTCGCCGACGCCACCGATCCACAGGAGCACCCCGCCGCGGTCGCGCCCGCGGATCCGGTACGCGTAAAGACGCCCCCGCTCACCCTCGTCTCCCGCCGCGAACCAGTCGACGGTCCCACTCTCAGCCATGGCCCCACCCTGGCAGGGCCGGCGGAGGCCGTCGAACGAGTTGTCCGCCACCCCCGCCACGGCGCGCACCATGCCACGAAAAACCCCGGAATGTGACGACGGGGGAATGGATAACCTGGGGGGATGCTTACCGAAGTGACAGCGACGCGCTACGTCACGCCATTGCGTGAGGGCGGCTCGCTCCCCGGGATCGTCGAGGCCGACGATCCCGGCACGTACGTCATGAAGTTGTCTACCAGGTGGCGCTGACCTGCGGCAATGTCGTCCATCTGGTCTCTGACCTGGGCGGATCTGTCTTTCTGGGTCTTTCGGGTTCGCGCCTGTTTACGCAGTCGATTCTCCCCACGCGCTCCCCCGTAGCCCTTCGGGCACGGGAGGTACCCCCACCGCGTTGTCTCCCTCCTCCGCCTTGCGATCACCCGCACCGGACCCCGCTCCCTGATC
>NZ_JBEYHT010000105.1:0-13949 GCF_040635425.1 Streptomyces laurentii
CTACGGATCAGAAGGTTGCAGGTTCGAATCCTGCCGAGTGCACACAGGTCAGAAGCCCCCCGGGATCATCCCGGGGGGCTTCTGACATCAACGGGTGACATCAACGCTCGTGGAAAGACCGATCAAGCGTCGGCCTCATGCTTGGCTCGTCTCACTCGTCCGGGTCGACGTCGCCGAACCCGAGCGCGTCGTCCATCCGGTCAGCCGCGGCCCGCAGCGCCGTCGGCATGACGTGGGCGTAGGTGTCGAGCGTCGTCGTGATCGTGCTGTGCCCGAGCGTCTCCATGATGATCCGGGCATCGACCCCCTGCGCCAGGAGCAGTGAGGCGCAGGTGTGCCGCAGGTCGTGCACGCGCACGCGACGCACCCTGGCCTTCGCGCACAGGAGCGTGAGCATGCGGTTCAGGCTCCGGGGGTCCGTGGCCCGTCCCGTCCCGGTGGTGAAGATGAGCCCGCTCGGCTGGTGGTCGAGCGGCTTCCACTTCGCGCCGGCCACCATCCGCTCCTCGTCCTGCTTGGCCCGGTGGGCACGGAGCGCGTCCACGCACCTCTTCGGGAGCGAGACCGTGCGGATGGAGCGGGTGGTCTTGGGCGTGCCGAAGAGGAGTTCCTGCCGGATCCTCTGGAGGTTCCGGCGGACCCGGAGCTGACCGGTGGCGAGGTCGACGTCGGCCCACGTGAGGCCGAGGACTTCCCCGCGCCGGAGCCCCGTGGACACGAGCAGCACCCACAGGGCGTACAGGCGGTGGTCTCGGGCCGTCTTCAGGAGCATGCGAACCTCTGCCGCGTCCAGGGGACGAACCTCTTCACGCTGCACGGACGGCGTCTCCACGATCTTGGCGACGTTACGGGCGATCAACTCCTCCCGGACGGCCTGCTGAAGGGCCGAGCGCAGCACCGCATGGACGTACTGCACCGTCCGCGCCGACGGGCGCCGCGCGCAGCACCTGCCGACAGCGCAGCACGTCCGCTCCTCTTCGGCCCGGGCCGCGTCGACTCCGCGCAGGCAGCACAGGCACCCGTCCTTGAAGGCGGCGAGGAACATCCGCACGTCGGCGGGGGAGAGGCGGTTGAGCCGCTTCTTGCCGAGGGCGGGCCGGATGTAGAGCCGGGACAGCCCCTCGTAGCTGTTGAGCGTTGACGCCTTGAGCCGGTCCGGGGCGATGGCGGCGAGCCAGTAGGTGAGGTAGTCCCCGAAGGGCATCGCCGACGTGGCGGCGGGGATGCCCTGCCGGGTCTTGTTCTGCATCTCGATGAGCTTGTCGCTCACCTCGTCGCGGGTCTTGCCGTACACGAACTTTCGCGTACGGGTGCCGTCCGGCCGGTAGACGTACGCGGCGGCCTGGTAGCGGCCGTCCGCGCGCTTCGTGATGGTGCCTTCGCCGTTGGCGCGCCTCTTGGCCATCAGGCGGTCTCCTCAAGTCGGTTGCTGATGTAGGTGCGGAGGGATTCGAGCGGGATACGGCGGGCGCGACCCTCGGTGTAGCTGGGGAGGGCGCCCGAGCGGAGCAGGTCGTAGACCTTGCTGCGGCTGAGCCTCAGGGCCGCCATGACCTCCGGAACGGTCACGGCGGTGTGGGTGATCGGGAGCGCGGTCGTCATCGCGGCATCTCCTTGGCAGGTTCCATGGGGCCCGGCCCCTCTTCCTGTCAGGTCCGCTACCTCCGCTACCTCCGCTACCGCCCTGGTCAGGGGCATGATCGAGGTAGCGGATAGGGGTAGCGGTAGCGGATGTGAGCGCTACCGGCCCCGGCTTTCGGGGCGCGGGGCCGGTAGCGGGGTAGCTCTCAGGTAGCGGACGGGAAGAGCCCTTCCGCTACCGTTTCCGGCTTGCTGACCTGCGAGGTAGCGGCGGTAGCGGAAGTAGCGGCCCCCAGGAGGGGAGGGGGGCAGTAGCGCTCCCAGGCGTCGGTGAGGTCGGCCGCGTAGTAGCCCTTGAGGACGGCTCCGGCGGACTTGATGTTCCGGGCTTTGACCGGGGTGTTGTCGCTGGTCATGTACTCGCCCAGCATCTTGGCCAGGCCCCGGGAGTCGAGCGGCCGGCCGCTCATGTCGGCCCAGGGCGCTTCTTCGAGCGCGCAGAGCCGGTCGAGGATCGCGACGGTCGGCATGCGGTCGATGCCCGCCAGGACGTGGTCGCGGAGGTCGGTCAGGAGTCGGATGCCGAGGGAGCCTTTGTCGTCGGCGCGGGCGGCGTTGACGAGTTCGACGCACGCGGCGCGGGCCCGCTCAGGCCACTGCCCACCGGCCGCGTCGGCGATGGCGAGCAGCGGCTCCCACACGTCCGCCGGACGGTCGGTCACACCGTCCGGCATCTCGGGCCACCTGCCCGCGATGTCCTCGCGGACCTGGTCGGCCCACTGCGCGAGCCGGTCGCGCAGGGCGTTGCCCTCGGCCTCGTGGAGCCGGGCCCGGAAGGGCTCGACCCGCTCGTTGCGTGCGCGGCGGCGCATGCGGATGATGACGGAGCGGGTGGTGATGGTGTCGGGGAGGTAGCCGAGTCCGGCGACCGCGACGGCGCTGTAGGAGGGGAATTCCACCACGGTCTGGTTCCCGCCGTCGCCGACGCACCGGTAGGTGACGCCGGAGCGGCGGTGGCCGGCGTTGAGGAAGCCGCGGAGCTCCTCGTTGTCCCCGGCTTTGGGGCCGAAGACGGTGTCGATCTCGTCGTAGAGGATCGTGGGCCGTCCAGCGGGGTCGGAGACCGAGCGGAAGAGGGCGGCGGCCCGTGCGTTCACCGCGAGCATCGGGCGCGGCACCAGGGTCTCCACGACCTCCAGCGCGCGCGACTTCCCGGAGCCGGGCTCAGGGGAGAGGAATGCGATCCGGGGGGTGGAGTCGAAGGCGTCGAGGAGGTGGGCGTGGGCGTCCCAGAGGGCGACGGCGACGTAGGCGGCCTCGCGGGGGAAGACGTTGAACCGGCGGTGGAACGCTTCGACCTCGGCGAGCAGAGCGGCACCGTCGATGGGCTCGGGCATGTGGGTTTCCCTCCGGGCAGGGGTGGGTGAGTGGTCGGTGAGGGCGGTCGGGTGCGGGTCAGGGCTGATGGGGACGCCTTCGGCGACGCCCTTTCGGGCGCCCACGACCGGCTGCGCTTCCTGCGCATTGGCGGGTCCCGGTGCGTCCTGGGTCCGGGTGGGGCTCTTCAACGGCGAGGGGGTTGGGGGGTTCACGCGGTACGCCGCTGCGAGTTGTGGGCGATGGACCAGTTCAGCCCGCTGCGGATCGTTGCCGTGCAGGCGCGCGGCGACAGACCGGCCGCCTCCCCCGCCTGTTGAAGAGCCTCCTCCACCACGTCACGGGGAAGGTCGCCCCACGCGATGAACCGCCCCAGGGCTCGCGCAGCCGAGAGCAGAGTGGAGTTCCGCTCGCCCTGCATTGCCCGGGCCACACTCCATACCTCCGCCTCCAGGCCGCGCAGCGCGTACCGGTGGGCGCGGAACGCCCGGTCGGCGATTGCAGCGCGGGACGGGGCTGCGGAACGGGAGGGAGAGAGTAGGCCGTGCAGCCACGCGGGGAGCGGCACTGGGGCGCGGTTGTCGAGGACCGTATACGCGCCGGCGGGGGTGAGACTGCCTGGGGCGACGACGTAGCCGCCCCACCCGCGCGTGTCGATCAACCGCCCCAACTTCCCTGCCGAGTTGGGCATCCGCGTGCCAGGAGGTGCGGTGAAGTAGAGGTGCTGGCCACCGCTCGCGGTCCGGGTGCGGTACGTGTCGGGGACCGCCTGCCCGGCGCGCTCGCAGAGCGCCTGGAAGGTTGTCGCGCCGCAAGGCGTGTCCCCGTTGCTCCTCTTGGGCACGTCGAGGTCGACCACGAGGAGTCGGGAGGGGCCAGTGGCAAGACCGACGTTGAACGGCAGGTCAGCCCATGCCCGCCGGATCCGGTCCGGGTCGGTTGTGGCACGGTCCTCCCACTTACGGTGCCCGCCAGCACAGTCCCGGATCTGCGGGCACTGCTCCTCACCGTGGAGCGCGGGCCGCTTTGTCCGAGGACGCAGCGGGAAGACGTGCCAGCCACGCTCGGCGGCGCTCAGGGCGGCGTACAGGAGGTGGTCGTTCACGCTGCCACCTCCATCCGGGCCTGGGCGAGGAGGCCCAGAACCGATGGACGGTCGTCTCGCCGGATGAGGGTCGGTTGGGTCATGCTGGGAGACCTCCAGGTCTTGAGCGATCGGGAGAGATGAGGGCGGCCCCGGACTCTGGCGATGAGGGGGCCGCCTTCGGCGTTGTCAGGCAGCGAACAGGCTGATGCCGTGGTCGCCACCGTCGGTTTGGGCCTTGGGAAGGACGGCGACGGCGGGGCGCCACAGGGTTGGCGTGGTGGGGCCGTCGTTGTGGAAGCGGACGGTGCCGACGTCGTGCTGGGCGTGGCCCGGGTGAGACGGGGTGTAGAGGCGGGGCTCGTCCGGGTGGGCGTGGTTCCACTGCTCGGCGCAGACCTTGTGGGCGGGTTCGCCGTCGTGGGACCGCATCGGGGTGGGTCGGCCGCACAGGCAGCAGGGCCGGTCGCGGACGCGGTCGTAGTGCTGGGGCTCGCGCCAGTCGAGGACGGGGATGGCCTCCATGGGCGGTCTCCTCAACGGTTGTTGATGGTGCCGTTGGCGCGCCCGAACAGTCCGGTGGAGGTGATGTTCTGGGTGATGTGCGTGGTGGTCCGTGTCCCGGTCTCGCCGGTGAGGGAGCGGCGGGCGGTGCGGAGGACGACGGGGATGGCGATGACGGCGGCGACGATGAGGGCGGCGGCGGACCACAGGGCGTGGCTCATGGCGATGAGTCCCGGGGCGGCGTAGGAGAGTCCGATGCCGGCGGCGCCGATGCCGGTGCCGACGGTGGGGGCGAGGAGCGCGGCGGTCTTGGCCCATGCGGGGACCGGCTGGGTGGCGGGGGCTGCCGGGGGCTGGGTGGGGGTGAGGGCGTAGCCGGTGACGATGCGGCCGTCGGGGAGCTGGACGCTCTGAACGGCGGGGAGTTGGGCGGGCTGGGTGGGAGTGAGGACGGTGCGCTCGTGCACGGCGGGAAGCGGCATCGGGTAGTGGACCGAGGGGTGGGCGAGGTCGGTCATGGCGGGTCCTCGGGGCATAGGGCGGGCCCGTGACCGGGTGGGTGTCACGGGCCCGCGAGCGAGGTGTCAGGGCGAGGTGTCAGGGGGTGTCACGCGGGGGTGTCAGGGCGCGTGACACCCCCGTTCGCCTAAGGGTTTGGGTGTCAGGGGCCTGTGACGGTGTCAGGCGTCAGGGCGGGTGTCAGGCGGCGGCGAGGGCGGGCACGATCCGCCAGCGGCCGGTCTGGCTGGTGGGCTGCAGGCGGCCGTCGAGGGCGGCTTCCTTGAGGCGGGCGGAGACCCAGGGGCGGCTGTAGCCGTGGGTCTCGCACCAGTCGGTGAAGTCCTTCGGGCCGACGATCATCCGGCCCTCGGTCTCGAACTCCTCCAGCGCCCGCTCCAGCAGCAGGCGGGCTTCCTCGGGGGTGGGCTTGCGGCCGGGGTCCTCGCCGAAGAGGGGTTCGTCGTCGCCGGGCTCGTCGCCGGGCAGCTCGGCGTCGGGGTCGATGCCGTCGTCGTCGGGGTCGAGCAGCGAGTCCGAGAGCATCGCGTCCTCCTCGTAGTCCGTGTCCACGGCGTGGAGCGGGACGGGCCCGGGGGCCGGGGCGGTGTCGGGGGTGTGGCGGGTGCGCTGGGTGTAGGCGTTGCCGACGGTCGCTTCGAAGGCCCGGGCGGTGACCGCGTCCATGGAGGCGCCGTTGGCCGCGGCCCAGTCCGCGAGGAGTTCCATGATGTCCATGGAGCGGGTGGTGAAGCGGCGGGTGCGGCCGGGGGCGGGGTAGCGGTCCTCGTCGATGCCCGCCGAGACGAGGTAGCAGTAGCCCGGGCGGCGGTTGCCCCAGGCGCCCGGGTGGGCGCCGGCGTCGATGACCGTCTCGGGGAGGGCGAACCCTTCGTCGCGGGGGTCGCAGCCGAACGCGAGCACGCTGGGCAGGGACGCGCGGGTGCTGGTGCTCATCTGGTCGTAGCTCGGGCGCTGGAGCGAGACGATCAGGGAGACGCCGGCGGCGCGGGCCTCCTGTGCGATGCCGGTGAACGCGTCGTCGCCGAGCGCGCGCAGGGTGTTCGCGGCCTCCTCGAACCAGGCGACCAGGTAGGGCATGCCGTCGCAGCCGCACGCCGTGCCGTCAGTGCGGCAGGAGTGGGCCGGGTCGGTCTGCTTGCCCGCGGCCTGGACGGTCCACTGGCGATAGCGGTGGGCGCCAAGCCAGCGGGTGCGGGCGGGGATGGCGGCCTGGAGGGCTTCGACCATGGCCTCGGTGCCCGCACCGCCTTCCTCGGCCCAGTCGAACGCGGGCAGGAGCGGGCGGAAGTCCTGGAAGGACTTCGGGTCGGAGAGCAGCACGTTCACGTCCGTACGGGAGACGATCTCCGTCAGGACGTTCAGGGCGCCGTCGCCCTTGCCGGAGCCGGTCCCGCCCGCGATCAGCAGGTGGGTGGCGTTGCGGCCGACCTCCGGATCGCCGGGCAGCCACAGCAGCAGCGGTGAGCCGTCGTCGTACCGGCCGACGACCAGCGGGTCGGCGATCGACCCACCCAGGTTGGAGGGCCCCTCCCACTCGACGACCTCGGCGAGCATGTCCTCGGGGACGATGACGAGTTCGCCCCGACGGGCGGAGCCCGCGTCCGGCATGTACCGCAGCGCGGTGGTGGGCAGGTCGAGCGCCGAGGCAAGCCGCGGCAGCACCTTGGTCACGTCCTCGTTGGTCTGCTCGCCGGGCTCCAGCGCGAGCGACGCGGTGACCCGGTTCGGCTCGACCTTCGCGTTGCCGATCGCGGCGCGGGCCAACCCGACCTTCTCCAGCAACCCCTTGTCGCCGCCCTGGGTGCTGGCGTCGGTGTCGCCGTTGCGGCGCAGGACCATGCGGACGTTCCAGGACAGGGCGATCACGGGGCCGCCCATCAGGAACAGGTCTCCGAGCGGGCCGGCGGCCGGTCCGGCCAGGCACGCACCGGTCAGCCACGCGGACCCGGCCGCGACCGTGATGGCGGAGTGCAGGCGGCGCTGCGTGCCGGTGGACTTGCCCATCCACCAGGTGGCGCCGGTCAGTGCGATGGAGGCGGCGGTGAGACCGACGCCGGCGGCGGCGCTGTCGGCCCACCGCAGGTGGCCGAGGGCCCCGGCGATACCGGTGCCCGCGACGCCGAGCCACGGGGGCAGGTGGGGCTTCACCCGGTGCAGCAGATAGGCGGCGATCGTGCCGCTCTCCGCGCTGCGCAGGTCGGTGGTCAGTATGTCGGTGGTCTTGGTGCGTGCGGCCATGGCCTTCTCTCCCCTCGTGTCTACTGCTGGGTCCAGTCCATGCGCGGCGTCTGCCGCGGGCGGGCCCGGTGACGGACCCGGTTGATCTCTTCCTGGTACTCCTGCTGGAACGCGGCGTAGGTGGCGGCGGCGAGCTTGGCGGCGTTGCGCAGCTCGTCGGCGGACTTCTGGAGCTTGCGGGCCACCTTCGCGGCCCGGATCCGCGACCCGGCGATACGGCCCTCGGGGTCCGGGACCTGCCCCAGGACACCCTTGAGGATCTCCGCGCCCATGGACACTTCGATCGACAGGGCGACGGCGGCGGCCCGCAGGGTGTTGCAGTAGTTCCTCACCTGCGCCGGGGAGGAGAAGTCCGGGTCGGGCATGAGCGCCTGGGCGTGCGGACGGCGGGCGCCGCCGTTGCTCCGGTTGACGTTCTTGGTGCTGTTGACCGTCACGCTGACTGGCGGCACGAACGAGCCGCCCATGGCTCCGACGAAGCCGCCGAGGCCGGCGCCGAGGTTGGCGAACTTGTCCGACTTGTTGTCGTTCTGGTCTGAGCGGGGCCGGGTCTGCCGCGGCGGCCTGAGCGGCTGGTCCGCCTGCTGCTGCCGGAAGTTGTGGACCCGGTTGCTGTTGCTTGCCATGGAGACCTCCTAGGTCACTTCGAGCGGCGGATGACGAGCCAGAACGACTGGGCGGCGAGCGTGAGGCCCAGCCACAGCCACGCGAGCGGGGCGGTGAGCGGGCCGAAGTGGACGGTGGCGGCGGCCCAGCCCAGCGCCGCCGTCACGAGACCGGCCAGGGTGAGCAGGCGACCGGGCCGCTCGCCGAGTCGGTCGGCGTGCTTGCGGACGCGCCACCACACGCCGACGGGCGGTGCGAGCGTGGCGGCGGCCAGGACCCAGGCCGCCCAGGGACCGACCACGTGAACCACGGCCACCAGCGGGTAGGCGAGCAGCGCGAAGCCGGTAGGCGCCCAGGCCGCGCGGTAGTGCCAGGCCAGGCGGCCCAGGGCGCGGGTAGCGCGGGAGGACAGCGAGCGGGGTGGCTCGGAGACGAGAACGACGACCGGGCCGGCGGATCGGGAACCGCGCTGCTGCGGGATGTGTACGGTCGTGGCGCCCGCGGGCACCTGCGCCGTACGGGGACGGAATCGACGAGACACGGCAACTCCCTTTCAGGCGGCCAGTGCGAGGGCGGCGAGGGCGAGGGCGGTGATGTGTGCGGTCTGGTCGACGTGCGCGGCACCGCCGTTGGCGGCCCAGTCGGCGGAGCCGGTGCGCTCCATCCACCAGCGGATGGGCCAGCGGCGGTCGATGAACGCGTGCGTGCCGCCGATCCACGCCAGCGCCACGAACGCGGACAAGGTGCTCACGGACAGGCCGAGCACGACCATGCCGGTCAGGAGAGTGATGGCGCAGGTGGCGACGTGGGCGGCGGCGTGGTCCAGATTGGCCCGCCACCCCGCGCGGGTGCGATCGGCCTTGTGGGCAGCCTGATGGTCGGTCTGGAACGCGTAGTCGGCCAGCAGGTGGCCGACGTAGAACAGCACGAACAGGGTCGCGAACACGGGGTTCTCCTTGGTGCCGTCTACGCGGCGGTCGCGGTGTCGGGGTAGGCACAGGGGGCGCACATGCCGAGCGAGCGGGGGATGCAGTAGCCGCGGTCCCGCCCGCATTCGGGGCAGGTGCGGCGGGCGGTCATGGCCTTGGCGAGCGCCGCGCGGCGGCCCGGAGTCATCGGGCGGACCGGCTTGGCGCGGTCGATGCGGTAGAGGTAGGCGACCAGCGGGCCGCGCCGCCGGCGCGGCCGTTCGAGCTGGGCGACGACGTCCTGACCGCCGGGCCGTAGCCCCTGGGCGCGGAGCTGACGGCGGGTGGCCAGGCCGTCCGGGGCGAGGTGCCACCGGTAGACCGGGAGCGTGCTCACCGGGTGCCGCCGAGCGGGACCGGGCGGATGCACCACGGAACCTCGGCGGCCGGGGCGGGGGTCGGGCAGCACGGGGTGCTCGTGATCCACGCGTCCCTGGGGGCGCCCTCGGCCTCGGCGGCGATCTCGGCCGCGTCCCGGGTGGCGTGCACGCTGTGCAGCTCACCGGAGCGGAAGAGGACGAAGACGCGGTCGGCCCGGTCGTTCTGCTTGCGAGTGGTCCGCAGCAGCATCCGCAGGGCCTGCCGGTCCTCGGTGTCGAGCAGGGACTGTGCGCGCAGGGTCACCAGCTCGCCCTCAAGACGGGCGGCATCGGCCCTGGCGCAGGTGAGCGCGCTGTCCAGCCGTTCCGTGGCGTTCTCCGCCCGGATCGCGGCGTCGTTGGCGAGGTCACGGGCCAACTGGTGCTGCTCGGCATCGCGGACGGCGGCGGTGGCCGTCGCCTGCGCCTTGGCGAGTTCCTCGCGCAGGGCGTTCAGGGTGCGGGTGCGGAGGACGGCGATCATGCGGAGGCTCCCTCAAGGGCGGTGACGGTGTTGGTGTCGCGCAGTTCCTGGTAGCGGGTGGAGACCCAGCCGGTGGACCAGCCACACAGCTCGGCGGCCTGCCGCACCGACAGGCCGGCGTGGAACGCGGCGGTCACGGTCTGAAGGGCCACGTCGTCGTCCTGCTTCTTCTCGGCAGGACCGGCAGCGAGGAGCGCGGCGCGTTCACGCTCGGCGCGCTCGGCCTGCTCCGCCTGTTCACGCTCGATCCGCTGCTGTTCACGGAGGGCGGCTTCCTCGCGCTTGCGCCGCTCGTTCTCCTGCTGCTGCGCGGCCTGCTGTTCACGGGCCTTGCGCTGCTGTTCACGCTCACGCTCGGCGCGTTCACGGGCGGCCTGCTGCTGTTCACGCTCACGCTCGGCGCGTTCACGCTCGGCCTGCCGAGCGCGCTCGGCAGCCTCGGCCCGCTCACGTTCCTCACGCCGGGCCCGCTCTTCACGCTCGGACTGTTCACGGGCGAGGGCGGCTTCGTGCTCACGCTGTTCACGGGCCAGAAGCGCCGCATGCTCGCGCTCCTCCCGGGCACGGCGCTCGGCCCGTTCTTCGCGCTCCTCGGCCTCACGCTGCTGCTCGGCCCTCTCGGCCCGCTGGCGGGCTTTCATGGCGTCCAGGGCGCTGGTGATGGCCCGGCGGTAGGCGAGGCTGGTCTCGGCCGTGACGATGAGCAGGAGCGGCGCGACCGCGTGCACGGCGACGCCGACCAGGTCCTTTGCCAGGGCGGAGTCCGCGACGTTCAGGGCGAGGGTCATGGCGCCGGTCATCCACCGCAGCACGACGGACCACCGGCCGCCGTGCCCGCCGATACGGGCCAGGGTCGAGTCCAGGCGGACCACGATGACGACGGCCGCGTCCACCACGATCGGCAGAATCGGCGCCGTCCACTTCCATCCGTCGGCCGTGTGGTCCCGCATGAGCGGGGTCACGGTCAGGACCGAGTAGAGCATCGCGCCGCACACGATCAGCCACGTGCCGACCGACAACGCGCGCTCTGCTGAACGGATCTGAACGCTGTTCACGCGTCGACCACCGCCCCCGCCGGAACCGGCTCCAGGGCCGGTACAGGAGCGAAGGCGACCAGCCGCACATCGGCTCCGGCGAAGCCGCCGTGAACACGCAGGACCTCGGTCCGACCGTCGGCGTGAACGCAGTGAACGACGCTCATCGGGTCAAGCCCCAGCGCCTCCCGCCATGCCTCGAACGCGGCGAAGCTCTCAGCCGCGGAGAACACGTCGCTGTGGAAAGACAAGTCCAGCTGGTCCGGGCAGACGGTCGAGATGGACACCGTCGGCGCCGGCAGACGCGGGAACCGGCCCGCGGCTTCCTGCAACGCGTTCAGCGGGGCACTCATCCCCGCGAGGGTCAGGCCGCTCATGCCGCCACCGCCGACTTGCTCGCGGTGACGCCGGTGGGGCGGCCGGCCGTACGGCGCGGGCTGCGGCCGGTCGGCCGGTGCTTCAGGGGCAGGGTGCGCAGCAGCGAGGCCGCGTACGCCGCGACGTCCGGGTCGCTCTCGCGGAGCTCCGCCAGCACCTCGTGGGCGACGTCCAGCCGCGCCTTGCGCTCCAGCTCGGTCTCGACGGCCGGGCCGGTGAAGAGCTGGACGTCGATGCCGAGCGCCAGCTCGACGAACTCGGTCGCGGTAACAGGCTCTCGACCTGCGACGATGTTCTTCATGGGTCGTTTTCTCCTTAGACGGTGGGACGGCCCGAAGCACCCCCGGAGCGGCTACTCCGGGGGTGCGGCCGTATGCGGGGTGGATCAGGGGCGGGACAGGATGCGTGCCGCCGAGGCGGTCAGCGCGTCGGCCGCGGCTACGGCCTCCGACGGAACGACCCCAGGACCTCGACGGTCTGGGCGCCGCGCATCTCGTACGCGGCGCGCACAGCGGCGTCGATGTCGAGACGGAGCTGCGGAAGCAGCAGCGCCAGGGCGACCTGCGGGGCGGTGACGGCGGACCGGGTGACGTGACTCGCCTCGCGGGCGGCAGCCACCTCGACCGGGGCCGCGCCGGACAGGCGCAGGTCTTCCCGCATCCACATCGCGCGGCGGTGGTCCGCGAGCGCGACGCTCAGGTCGCCCAGGGCCGTCATGGCCCGGTCCCGCAGAACCTGCCGGCGCTGAGACCGGGCCGCGCAGTACTGCTGGACACCGACGACAACGGCACCCAGCAAGGTGCCGACGACCGCGACGATAGCGGCGGCGATCTCCATGAAAATCCCCCTCTCGGGGCCGGACTCTCCGGCTCCCCTCGACCCCGCCCGTACGACCCCGAAGGGCCGGACGGGCGGAGGAGGCAACCGGCCGCAGCCGAGCGGCTGCGGTGTTGGGTAGTTCAGTGGTCTCTTTCGGGGACGCGTCTGCCGGTTCAAGGGACAGCCGCTAGGGCCCCGTCTTAGGCAGAGACCTGCCGTCCGGACTGACAAGGACCGCCCAACTGCTGCGGCGTCCGGCACCCTCCCCCCGACCAACGCGGGGCTCCTGTGTCGTGCGGGTGACGGCATCCCCCGCTTGTGGGAATGCCGCCGCATGCGGGCACACTTAATGGTGCTGCACCGCTTGCTCAACTTGTTGGTACAAGCTGATGCAGTGATGTTGCACCCACGGAGCGTGAGTCGTCAAGTGATCGGAGCTCACATGTACCAACAAGTTGACCGAGTGCGTCATGATGGCTGCATGAACAAGCAGCCGAAGTACCGGCAGGTCGCCGACGCGCTCCGCCGCGACATCAACAACGCGGTCTACGGGCCGGGCTCGCGTCTGCCTTCAGAGAGCGAGCTGGGCGAGCATTTCGGCGCTTCCCGGAACACGATCCGCTCCGGTCTTGCCCTCTTGGTCAGCGAGGGGCTGATCTCGTCCAGCCAGGGGCTCGGATACGAGGTGCGCAAGCACGAGGTCTTCGAGCTGAATGCCTCACGCTTCGAGAACCTGACGTTCCCGCAGAACGGTGATGCGTACAACACTGACGTCACGGCCGCCGGCCGTCGCCCCAGCCAAACGTTCCGCGTCGAAGTGGCCCCGGCGACCGAGTACGTCGCCGAGCGGATCAGGGTGGCGCGGGAGTCCACGACCGTCCTCCGCTTCTGTCACCGCTTCGTGGATGACGTGCCGTGGTCGACCCAGGCCACCTACTACCCGGACTGGCTGGTCAAGGAAGCCCCTCGTCTCGCGGAGCCGGGCGATATCGAGGAAGGGACCACCCGCTATCTCGCGGGAATCGGCGTCGAGCAGGTCGGGTATCGCGACGAGATCGAGACCCGGATGCCCACCCCCGAAGAAGCGCGCCTGCTGGACATCTCCGCCGGCCCCGTCCTGCTCTGGACGCGGACGGGTTACTCGGACACCAAGCCGATCCGGTGCACGATCACGACTCTCCGTGGAGATCTCAACCGCTTGGCCTACGAGATCGGAAACCTCTCGGCCCTTGAAGAGGAGCTGCTGCCGTGATCATTGAGACCGCCACCCCCGACGACCTCCCCCATCTGCTGGCCTTCAGGCAGGAAGCGGCCGGGTGGCTCACCGGCCTGGGAACCGACCAGTGGCAGCGGCCGTACCCCGCGGACAAGCTCCTCGCCACGATCCGGCAGGGCGTCGTCTTCATGGTCCGCGAGGGAGCTGCGACGGCGGCCACCATCACTCTGACCCCCGACGCCGAAGACGGGCTGTGGAGCGAGCGGGAACTCGCGGAGCCGTCGATGTTCATCAACAAGCTGACCGTCGCTCGCACTCACGCCGGTCAAGACCTCGGCGGGCGACTGCTCGACTGGGCGGGGGACCGGGCGTTCCGCTCCGGCGCCGCCTGGCTCCGTCTGGACGCATGGACGACGAACGTCAAGCTCCAGGACTACTACCTTCAGCACGGCTTCTACCACGTCCGGACCGTCACCGAGGGGGGAGCTGTGAACGGTGGGCCGCGCGTATCCGGCTGGCTTGCCCAGCGTCCGACCGCGCCCAGTGGGGCCCACGGGCTCACGGATCACTCCGGATCGGTTCCCCTTCTCGTGGGCGGCTCTGACATCAGCCGCTGACATCAACGTCCACGTACAACGGCGGACGTCTGTGGACCCGACACCACTACTGGCGGCCGCACCACCAGCGGCGGCGTCGGGTGCAGTCGGGGGACATCGAGGGTGGCACGCGCCTACGGATCAGAAGGTTGCAGGTTCGAATCCTGCCGAGTGCACACAGGT
>NZ_JBEYHT010000106.1:0-13932 GCF_040635425.1 Streptomyces laurentii
TCCGGGCTCCCCCCGGGCGGGGGGCTGACCGGCCGCGCCCGGTGTCCGGCCCTCCCCTCCGCGGGGAGGGCCGGACACCGGTGGCCGTCTGTACGCCGTCCCCGAGGGAGCCGTCGTCCGTGCGCCCGCTCACCCTCGCGGAAACGACCCGGCTCCGGACGGGCCGGTCCCCGCCGGGCTTCCGCTCGCCGGCCCCGCCGGGGCGCCCTCCACGGCGGCGAGCCACGTACAGCACAGCCACCACGCGTTCATGGCACCGAAGGTGTCGAACGGATCGATGCCGGTGGCTTCGGCGAACCGCTGCACGCGATTGCGCACCGTGTTGGGGTGGACGAACAGCCGCCCGGCCGCCGCGCCCACCTCCCGTCCGGCCTCCAGCCAGGCCCGTACCGCCAGTGCGACGGGCCGGGCCTGCGCGCCGAGCGCGGTCCACGCCGCCCGGTGCCGGTCGGTCAGCATCGCCGCCAGATCGGCCCGGTCGGCCACCGCCGCCAGCACCGCGACATCGGCCACGTGCACCGCGCCGGTCCGGCCCGTCGACTCGGCGGCGGTCAGCGCGGCGAGCGCCAGCCGCCGCGCGCCGCTCAGTTCCTCGGGCTCGGCCGGCCCGGCCACCCCGGCCGTGCCCCCGGCCACCCCGGCGGTGCCCCCGGCCACCCCGGCGGTGCCCCCGGCCACCCCGGCCGTGCCCCCGGCGGCGCGCACCGCCGGCGCCCGGGTGAGCACCGCGACCAGCAGACCGTCCACATGCGCGACGAGCGCCTGGGCGGCCTGCTCGCGCAGCGACTGCTCCAGGCCGTGCTCGCCGGGCCGGGCGACCAGCACCCACAGCCCGCCGCCGACCGGCAGGCCCGCCTCCGCCGCCGCCAGTCCGGCCGCCGAACCACCGACGAGCAGCCGCCGCAGCACCGTCAGGTCCCGTTCGGCGGCGGGCGCGTGCGACCCGGCGGCGACGGCCTCCCGGTGCGCCCGGATGAGCCGCGCGCGGACCGCCTCCGCCCAGTCGTCGTACAGCTCCCGCGCGTCGAGCAGCAGCCCCGCGTCGATCCCGCTCCCGGCCGCCGTGTCCCGGGCCCGCGACCAGATCGCCCGTTCGGCCACGTGAATGGCCCCCAACACCGCCTCGATCGGCACCCCCTGCCGGGCCCGGGTGTGGGCGAGCTCCTCGACGAACGACAGCTCCGCCTCCGTCGGACCCCGCCCGGCCGCCAGCGCCCGCGTCGCGGCCGCGAGCAGCGCCCGGGTGTGCCCGGCGATGTCGGCCGCGGGCAGGACCGCGACCTCCCGCACCGTCGCCCGTACCCCGCCGACCACGGACGCCAGCAGATCCTCCTCGCCGACGACCCGCTCGATCAGGTCGACCACACCGCCCCAGTCCTCACGCCGCACCCCCGCATCCTCACCCGTACTTGTGGCCAGGCACAAGCAAGGCGCCCAAACCGGTGGTGCGCCCCATGTCCACCAGCCAAAACAGGACCTACGGTTGGCCGCAGCCACACCGACCGGCCTGCGGCGGCGCCGGCCCGCACCGCCACCACCGCGTCCGGAGCCACCGCCGCCACACCATCGACGTACACCTCGTACACCTCGTACACCTCGTACACCTCGTACACCCCGTACACCCCGTACACCCCCGCACATCGCCGTTTCGCCGTACCGCCGTCGTCCGCGCATCCGACCCAGGCCCCCCGTCAGGCGGGCAGCGCCGGGACGGGGGATCCGGCGGATGCGGCACCGCCCGAGGAGAAGCACCATGCCCCCACCGTGCCGTGTCGCCGTCATCGGCGCGGGAGCCGCCGGTCTCGCCACCACCAAGGCCCTGCTGGACGCCGGGATCGAGCCCGTCACGTACGAGAAGGGCGACCGGCCCGGCGGACTGTGGGCCCGCGACAACGCCAGCGGTCTGTCGCCCGCGTACGCCTCGCTGCACCTGAACACCAGCAAGGGCCGGACCGAGTTCGCGGACCACCCCATGCCCGCCCACTGGCCCGACTACCCCTCCGCCGACCTGATCGCCAGCTATCTCGCCGACTACAGCGACACGTACGGCGTCACCGAGCACCTGCGCTTCGGCACCACCGTGACCCGGGTCGAGCGCGACGAGGACGGCCACGGCTGGACCGTGACCACCGAGACCGGCGGTGGTACGGAGAGCGGTGAGCACGTCGACGCCGTCGTCGTCGCCAACGGCCACAACTGGGACCCCCGCCTGCCGGAGCCCGCCTACCCCGGCACCTTCGACGGCACTCAGACGCACGCCCACGACTACCGCACCGCCGAGGCCTTCCGCGACCGGCGCGTCCTCGTCGTCGGCATGGGCAACTCCGCCATGGACATCGCCGTCGACGCCTCCTATGTCGCCCGCGGCCCCGTCCTGCTCTCCGCCCGGCACGGCGTCCACATCATCCCGAAGTACCTCTTCGGACGGCCCTCCGACGCGACCGGCGCCGCCCTCGCCGCCCTGCCGTGGCGGGTCCGCCAGCGGCTGGCCGAGACGATCCTCCGGCTCGCCGTCGGCACCCCGCAGAGCTACGGACTGCCCGCCCCCGCCGGCGGCCTGTTCCAGAACCACCCCACCATCAGCGACACCATCCTGCACCGCCTCACCCACGGCGAGGTGGCCGCCCGCCCCGGCATCGCCCGGCTCGACGGCGACCAGGTGACCTTCACCGACGGCACCACCGCCGGCGTCGACGTGATCGTCTGGGCCACCGGATACCGGGTGACCATCCCGTTCCTGTCCGCCCGCTGGCTGGGCGACGACGCCGAACGACTGCCCCTGTACCAGCGGGTCTTCCACCTCCAGGACCCCAGCCTCGCCTTCGTCGGGCTCATGCAGTCCACCGGCGCGGCCCTGCCCGTCGTCGAGGCCCAGGCGAAGCTCGTCGCCGCCCACCTCTCCGGCGGCTACGCCCTGCCCACCGCGCGGGAACAGCGCCTCGCCGTCGACCGCGCCCTGCGCGCCGCCGTCGACCGCTGGGGCGACCGGCGCCCCGCCATGCGCATCGACTTCGACAGCTACGTCGCCGGCATCCCGCGCGAGATCGCCGCCGGCCGCGCCCGACTGCGCCGCGGCGCCCGCCCGTTCACCCCCGCCGGCACGCACAGGAGCACCGTATGAGCACGACACCGACCCCCCTCGCCGCCGGTCGCACCGCCCGCCCCGGCGCCCCGGTCACCGCCCTGCGGAACCTCACCGGCGGCGCCCTGCGCGACCCGCGCGGCCTGCGCGTCCTCGTCACCGGGGCGTCCGGCACCTTCGGCCGCGCCCTGTGCGCCCGGCTGTCCGCCCAGGGCGCCCACGTCATCGGCCTGGACCTGGCGCCGCGCGACGACGACCCGGTCGAGGTACTCGCCTGCGACATCACCGACGACGACGGCGTCCCGGCCGCCGTGGCCACGGCCCTGGAGAAACTCGGCGGACTCGACCTGCTCGTCAACAACGCCGGCATCGGCGGCCCCGCCCCGGCCGAACGCGCCCCCGGAGCCGAGGTCCGCCGCCAGCTCGACATCAACCTCCTCGGCACCTGGCGCGTCACCGCCGCCTGCGTCGACGCCCTGGTGGCCTCCCGCGGCCGCGTCGTCATGCTCTCCTCCCGCATGGCCGTCATGCAGCTTCCCCTGGCCGCCGCCTACGGAGCGTCCAAGCGCGCCCTCGTCGCCTACGCCGACGCGCTGCGCCTGGAGCTCGGCACCCACGTCGGCGTCACCTGCGTCTACCCCTCGGCCGTCCGCAGCCCCATCCACGACTCCACCGCCGCCGCCGGACTCTCCCTGGAGGGCATGAGCAGCTACGAGACCCTCGACGGCGTCGTCGACACCGTGCTGCGCGCCGCCCTCAGTCCCCGCGCCCGCCGGGACATGCCCACGACCCGCCGCGGCGCCGTGGAGTTCTTCCTCGCCCGCCATCTGCCCCGCCTCACCGACCGGGTCATCGCCCGGACCCTCGCCACCCGCGCCCGCGGCGGCGCGTTCCAGGGAGCGGAACTCGCCGCCGGTGTCGTCGCCCGCCACAAGGCGGCGCCATGAGCACCCCACCCCGTACCACCCGCGCGGAAGACGGCGCACCGGCCGTCGCGCGGATGACCGGCGACGCCTCCGCCCGGGCCACCGGCCCCCGGCCACGGGCCGGAGACCTCAGCCTGTACGCCGCCGGCTCCGTCGGCATGGGCCTGTGGGTGACCGTCCCCGGACTCCTGCTGCTCTACTTCCTCACCCAGACCCTCGGCGTCCCGCCCTTCCTCGCCGGCACCACCCTGCTCCTGCCCAAAATCATCGACATCGTCGTCCATCCGCTGCTCGGCTCGCTCTCCGACCGCCAGGCGCGCCGCGCCTCCCACCGGCGCACCCTGCTTACCTGGGGTCTGCTGCTGCCGGCCGCCTGGATCGCGCTGTTCAGCGTGCCCGCGGGCCTCACCGGCACCACGGCCGCCTGGTGGGTCGGCGGCTGCTACGTGGCCGGCAACCTGCTGTTCGCCTGCTTCCAGGTGCCCTACCTGACCACCCCCTCCGACCTGCGCATCGGCTACCACGAACGCACCCGTGTCTTCGTGTTCCGGATGGCCTTCCTCACGCTCGGCCTGCTCGCCGCCGGCGTCAGCGCCCCGGTCCTCGTCGCCTCCGGCGACCGCTCCGCGTACACCCGCATGGCCCTGCTGCTGGCCGGCCCGCTGCTGTTGTCCGGACTCCTCGCCCTGACCGGAGTACGCCGGCTCACCGGCCACTGCGGCTTCCGCGTCCCCGGCCGGCGCGCCCACTCCGTACGCCACGACCTCAAGGCGGCCTGGCGCGACCGCGACTACCGGGCGCTGCTGCTGTCCTACCTGTTCACCGGCACCACCACCCACCTGTTCCTGGCGGCGCTGCCCTTCTACACCGAG
This sequence comes from Streptomyces laurentii, assembly GCF_040635425.1. Taxonomy (NCBI): domain Bacteria; kingdom Bacillati; phylum Actinomycetota; class Actinomycetes; order Kitasatosporales; family Streptomycetaceae; genus Streptomyces; species Streptomyces laurentii. The sequence goes on from NZ_JBEYHT010000106.1 coordinate 4,881, forward strand.
TACGAACTCGGCGACCGCAAGCTGACCGCCGTCCTCATGGGCGCCTTCCTCGTCCCGGCGACGCTGGTCGGACCGGTCTGGATGCGGCTGTCCCGCCGGATCGGCAAACAGCGCGGACTGCTCCTCGCCCAGGGCGTGTTCCTCGCCGGCTCGCTCGCCCTGCTGCCCGGCCGCGTTCTGGGCACCGCCGTCATCACGGTCGTCGTGGTCCTCATGGGCGCGGCCTTCGCCGGACTCCAGCTGTTCGCCTTCTCGATGCTGCCCGACGTGGTGGCCGCCGCCGAGGAACGCGGAGTCGCCCACGCCGGCGCCTACACCGGGGTGTGGACCGCGACCGAGGCCACCGGAACCGCCACCGGCCCGTACGTGTACGCGGCCCTGCTGGCCGTCGCCGGTTTCGTCTCCACCGCCGACGGCCACACCACGTCCCAGCCGTCCGCCGCCCTGTCGGCGCTGCTCTGGGGATTCACCGCCCTGCCCGCCGTCCTGATGGCGCTCGCCGTGTTCTTCCAGCGCCGCTACACCCTCGACGAAGTGGCGGGCGTCGACCGCGAGGCGGGCGCGTGACCGCGTACGCCCACGACCTGGCCCTGGCCGGCATCCTGCTGGGCGCCTTCGCCCAGTCGGCCACCGGCATGGGCTTCGCCCTGGTCGCCGCCCCCGTCCTGATGCTCCATCTCGGGCCGCACCAGGGAGTCGCCCTCGTCGTGACCCTCTCGATGCTGTCCTCCGCCATCCCTCTCGTACGGGACGCCCGGCACGCCAAGCCGCGGGCGATCCTCCAGCTGCTCGTGCCCACCGTCGTGTGCACCCCGCTGATCGCCTATCTGCTGCGCGACGCCGATCCGACGTGGCTCGCCGTGGCCGCCGGCACCGGCGTCATCGCCGCCGTCGCCGCCCTGGCCCGCGGCGCCCGCTGGGCCTGGCTGGCCCGCCCCCAAGGGGCGGCCGTGGCCGGCACCACCAGCGCGCTGCTCAACGTGGTCGGCGGCGTCGGGGGACCGCCCATCGGTCTCTACGCGGCCAACACCGACTGGAGCCCGGCCACCACCCGCGGCACCCTGTACGGCTTCTTCATCGCCCAGAACATCGTCACCGCGCTGTCCGTGGGCGTCCTCATGCCAGGGCTGCCCGAACTGGCCGCCCTCGTGCTGGGCACCGCGGCCGGCATGCTCCTGGCTCCCAAACTCCCGGCGACGTCCGTGCGCACCGCCGTCCTGGGCCTGTCCCTGCTGGGCGGTGTCGGGCTGATCGTGGGCGCCGTTTGACGGCCCGGGCGTGCGGTGAGGTGCTGTCACCCGAGGTCGTCGTCGGCATCGGACCAGTCGTCGCACAGGCCGGTCCGGCAGCACACGGGCAGCCAGCCGGCCGCGGCCTCCCGAAGCCGTTCGAGCCGGTCCCGGTCGGTCCCGATCGCCGTAAGGATCTCGAACGCGGAACCGGCCTGGCCGGGATTCCGGTATGTCATCACCTCGCGGTACAGCAGCCAGGTGCCCTCGGCGGCGAGATCCCCGCACAGCGCGGGGAGATCGAGGTCCGGGCGGGCCGCCTCGGGGTGTGTCCCGTCTCCGGCGACCATGCAGTGCAGGACATCGAGGTACAGGAGGCGCGCGTGCGGCGGCGTCTCGTCCGCGAGCGCGGCCAGCGCGACGGCCGTGACAGCCGGGGCCGGGTCCCACAACCCCCTGACGGACCAGACGTGTTCCTCGAGGCCGGTCTCGACCGGCCCCTGCGCAGGGCCGCGTTCCGCGAGCCGGAGAAGGTCCCCGGGAAGGTGCTCGGCCGAATCACCGCACCCGCACGGCATGTTCCGCCAGTCGTGCCGGGCGATCTCCAGGTCGATGAGGTTCATGAGCGGAGAGCGTAAGTGCCCCCGGACGGCCGGCGGCACGCGGGGCGCCGCCGGACGCGGGTCGGCCCGCTGCCGCCCCCCGCCGTCTCAGGCGGGCTCCGGGAGCGGGCCGAGACGCTCCGTCACGCGTGCGCGCAGCAGGAGGTACTCCTCCCAGCGGCGGGGCAGCGGGCCGGGCGGGCGGGTGACGACCCGGGCCCCGCTGACGACCTCACCTCGGACGAACTGCTCCCGCGTCAGGTCGAGTTCGACACCGCTGGGCAGTCGGTTCCACCAGTGATAGCCCTGCGGGTCGCCGTCCTGGTGCACGTCCCCGACGACGAGATCGCCGCCGAAGAGGTCGTGGACGATCAGCGCGGTGATGTCGCAGTGGCCCCAGGCCGGATTGTCCGGGGTCCACGCGATGTGGGTGATGTCGTCGGGAGAACAGGTGTCGGCCGCCCAGCAGGCGCGCAGGGCGGTGTCGAGATCGAGCAGATTCCACGGAGGCATGCCGCCACCCTCGCAGCGATCACGTGCCCCGCGCGACCGACTTGATCAGACCGACGCCGCGTAGCACCGGACGGGCACCGTCTGTTCCGGGCTCCAGCTCTGTTCGACCGTGGCCAGCAACTTCCAGCCCAGCCGCTCGTACAGGGCCGCCGCCGCGGTGTCGGAGGAGACCACGTCGAGCACCGGGTGCAGGTCGTGCTCCCGAGCCGCCGCGACGGCCTGCTCCATCAGCAGCGCGCCGATGCCGAGCCCGCGCGCGGACGGGGCGACGAACAGCCGGCTGACCACGGCGGTCGCCTCCGGCCCCGTCCCCGTACGGGCGCTCCACAGCCCGGGCGCCGCGTCCCCCTCGCCGCTGCGGGACAGACCGATGTGGCCGACGATCCGGCCGTCGTGCTCGGCGACCCAGGCGGCCAGGAGCGAGGGTGGCGTGAGCCATGTGCCGGGGGAGTCCGGCCAGTTCACCGGGTAGCCGTCGCGCTCGTGGACCTCCGCGAGGACACGTACGCAGTCCCCGAGATCGTGCCCGGTGCGTTGGCGGATGAGGGGGGACGCGCCCGCGTCCGACGTGTGTGCGCTCATGGCGCCATCAGAACACAACGCCGCCGGGGCCGGGTTGGTGATTTTCCGGCACGCGAACGGGGCCGCCGTCGGCGATGAACAGCAGGGGCTGGTCGAGGGCGGTGGGCAGGCTGTGGAACGGGACCCTCGGGCTTGACCCGCTCCGTCAGCTCGGAGGTCGGGGCGTCGAGCTGCAGCGCCGTGTACGCCTTGCGGGTGCTGGTCTCGCCGGAGATGAGGACGGCCCGGTCGTCGTTGCGGAAGGCCGGCAGGTGACCGTCGGCGTCCAGCACGGTGACGCTCACGGGGACCCCGGCGGCCTGGGCGGCACGGCGGGCGGCCGCGCTCAGAAGGTCGGCCTTTGGGCCGGTGAGCGCTGCTTGCTTGAGCGGGCGCCTTGCGTACTCACGCAATAATTGCATACACGCTATAAAGGTAAGTACGGGCAGACGGCTTCCGTCGGAGGGGTGGGGCGTCGCCATGGCGGACCGGGGACGGCTCGCCTCGCGTCGGCCCCACGCGGGCGGTCCTCGGCGGGTGAAAACCGGCCACGGTATATCCAGCGCAGATCGTTTACATATCTCCGTCCTCTTTCATTGGGGCCGGGGGGCGCGGAGCCCCTCGACACGACCGCCAGTGATCCAGGGACAGGAGCCGACGCATGTGTCCGCGATGGAGTGACGACGACCGGCCTCGTGACGAGGTCGCGCCGCAGGGGAGCGCGGACGGCGACGCCTATGTCCACCCGCCGACTCGGGGGGCTGGGCCCGGACGGGCGCCGGACGGGCGGCTGCTGCTGGCCGGTGAGGACCACGAGCTCCGGGCGCTCACGGCGGCGGCGGAGCGGGCCGGGTGCCGTGACGTCCGGGTCCGCCGGACGGGTGAGGGTGATACCGAGGCGTTCGGCGGCCTCACGGCGTGGGCGGAGAGGGAGACCCTCACGGCAGACGACACCGTGCTGCACGTCGCGCGGTCGACGGCCGAGCTGGCGGCCACGGCCGACCGGTGCGCCGGCGCCGGGGCCTGGCTGGGGCAGATGCTGGTCCACCCGGACGAAATGTGGACCGGCCCGCTCGGTCCCGCGGACCGCACCGCCGCGGCCTCCGCCTGGCGGCGACTGCGCGGATTCCCGCCGCAGGTTCCGCCGGCCGGGCCGGTGGGTGGTGGGGCGGACGGCCCCGCCGGCACCGTGTTCGCCGCCGGGCGGGCGGAATGGATCACCAACCGGCTCCTCGGCGCCTGGCTGAGCCAGGGCCAGGAGGGCACGGCGGGCACCGTGGAGGGGACCGGAGGCACCGGAAACGTCGGAGCCGCGGGAGCGGCGGAAGCCGGGGCCGCGGGTGCGGCACGGGCCGGCGACGCCGAGGGCGGCCCCGGGCCCGCCGAAGAGCCGTACCTCGTGTGTACCGACGTGCGGACGTCGTCCAGCAGCCGGCACCCCGTCGTGCCCCTGCCCCGGCCCGGTCGCTCGGCCACCCGGGCGGGTACGGAGACGGGGGCGCGGGTCGCGTTCCTCGGGCGGATCGGGGGTGCGGCCGTCGAGGCCGCACGGCTGCTGGAGCGGATCGACGCCGTGGCGGACGCCCGGACCGGGCTCATCGGGCCGGTTCCGGAGGCCAGGCCCGGGCCGGCCGGTCTGTGGGAGTGCGCGGTCGCGGTGCCCGACCCGTTCGGGCCGCGCCCCGCGGAGGCGCCCGGTGTCACCGTGTGGGGTCACGGCCCGGACGCCCCGAGCGCCCGCCTCGCGGCCCTGCTCGACGCGCTCGCCGCGTACGGGACCCTCGCCGCCGCCCCGGACGCCCGGAGCGGTCGCGAGGTCTGGGGCCTGGACCTCGTCACCGACCGGCTGCGCCGGATCCCCGCGGCCGAGGCCTACCCGGCCCCGACCCCGCCTCCGGCGCCGGGCACGCCGTACCGGCTGCCGACGGGCGTGGAAGCCGGGCTCACCTGGGCGGACGCGGTGGAGGCCGCGCTGACCGGGCACTGCGAGGCGCTGGTGACCCACCGGCTCGCCGGGCCCGGCGTCCGCGTCCCCCGGCTCGCGCTCCCGGACCACGGAGGCTCCGCCGCCCTGCGCGCGCTGCGTGCGGCGGGTGAACCCGTCGCCCACGACCTGTCCGCGCTGATCTCCGTACCGGCCTGCGCGATCCGGCTCGGGGACGCCACCGTCGTCGCCGTCGCCGCCACGCGGAGCGAGGCCCTTGAGGCCGCCGCGGTACGCGCCCTGCTCGCCCGGGAAAAGGGGGTACGGCTCACCGGCGCCGGCCCCGTCGTGCCGACCGTTCCCTCCGTCACGCCGGACCGGGAGGCGGCCGGCCCGCCGCTTTCGGTGGAGGGCGGGACGTCCGGGCGGACGGGGCTCGTCGAGGCCCTCCGGGCCCGGGGGCGCACCCCCGTCGCGGTGCTGCTCGACCACGATCCGCAGGCCGTGAGCCTCCTGCCGTACCTCGTCCATGTGGCACTGCTGGACGGCTGACGCCTCGCCCTCGTGCCCGGGCGCGCCCGACCGCGCCGAGGTGGGGCGTTGTCGGGTGTGAGGAGGTGGCGTACAGGAATTCTTGCCGGGCTTCGCCTCCGTTGCACGAGCTTCGAGCCGGCGGGGGACGGCGCCGTCGGCTCACATCCGCGACTGGGTAATCGGCACGCAGTCCGGCATCCGTCTTCTCGAACGCCGATCAACGCCTCGGCGAAGGCTCAAGCCTCTGGCCCCGCACACAGTTCTCTGACTAAAGTCAGAGAATGGACACGGTGCAGATCGACCAGGTGCGGCAGTTCAACCGGACCGTCACCGAACGTGTGGGCGTGCTCCACGACCACTACCTGGGCCGCGACCGGCCCCTCGGCGAAGCCCGGCTGCTCTGGGAGATCGGTGAGGAGGGCCAGGACGTGCGGCAACTGCGCGAGCGCCTCGCGCTCGACTCCGGGTACGTCAGCCGGCTGCTGCGCTCCCTGGAAGCCGACGGCCTGGTGACGGTGGAGCCGCAGCCCCGGGACAAGCGGGTGCGCACCATCCGGCTCACCGATGCGGGCCGCGCTGAGCGCGCGGTGCTCGATGGCCGCAGCGACGAGCTGGCCGGCTCTCTCCTGGAGCCGCTCAACAGGGCCCAGCGCGCCCGGCTGGCCGCCGCCATGGCCGAGGTCGAACGGCTGCTGACCGCTGCGACGGTCACGCTGGACACGGTTGACCCAGACCATCCCGACGCCCAGCACTGCCTGCGGTCCTACTTCGCCGAGATTCAGGAACGCTTTGAGACAGGCTTCGACCCCGCGCGGAGCCTGCTGCCCGACGCGGGCGAACTCCGGCCCCCGCGCGGCCTGTTCCTGGTTGCCCGACTGCACGGAGAGCCCGTCGGCTGCGCCGGCCTGAAGCTGCCCCCCGGCGCCCCGGCCGAGATCAAACGCATGTGGGTCGCGCCCCGCGCCCGGGGCCTCGGTCTCGGCCGCCGGTTCCTGGCCGAGCTGGAGACTCAAGCCGCCCAGCAAGGCCGCGACGTACTCCGTCTGGACACCAACAAGACGCTCACCGCGGCGATTGGTCTCTATCACTCCAGCGGCTTCCAGGAGGTCGCCGCCTTCAACGACGAGCCGTATGCGCACCACTGGTTCGAAAAGCGGATCAGCACGCCACCGTTCGGATGAGTGCCCAGGTGGACTGGCGGCTTGTCGGGCGGCTCTGGCCGGGTATTCCGTCCGTGAACGGATCGGTGAGTCGGGCGCGAAGTTCGTTTTTGGTTTCGCGCGGGTGTCGTGCCAACGGGCCAGGACGGCGATGGCGTCGTTCTGCTCATCGCGGATGCGGTGGTCAGCGCCGTTGAGCGTGAAGTAGCGCAGGGCTGTGAAGCCGGCCTCGATCCAGTTCAGTCAGGAGCCGTAGGCCGGCAGGAAGACCGGCTCGACGTTGTTCGGCCGCCCGGGGCAACACCTGCCGCGCGATCGACGAACAACAGGACGGCCGTCGTGGTGCAGCCTTGATCGGTTGGCGACAGGACTGGCTCGTATCCTCATCGCGGTGCACGAACGCGGTGTCGTCATGCGGGATCTCTCCTCCACCAACGTTCTGGTCGGCGACGGCGCCAGCATCATCGATTTCGGTCTTGCCTCCCACGAAGGACTGCACCTGCCCGGATGGACGCCGGGTTACGCGCCCGCGCGGCAGGTGCGTGACGAGCTGCCGCGCGATACCGACGACCTTTTCGCCCTCGGTCTGACCTTGCTGTTCGCGGCGAGCCGTCTGCAGCCGGTCAGCGTGGGCGGTGAAGGTGTAGTGCTTCGACCGTACGGGCCGAGGGCGGCAGCGCCGCGCCCGTGCCGTCCTGACGCTCGGCCCCCGGGGCCAGTGCAGAGCGTGGGGTCCACACGGGCCTGTCGGCCCTCCCCGCAGAGATCCGGGAGCCGGTCAGTCCCGCGCCTCGGGACCTGCGGGACCGGCGGGGTCGGACGGCACCGCCTGACCGGGCGGGGCGATCGGCTCGTCCGGGATACTCACCGCTGGTCCTGGCCTATCTGGTGGTGACCCGGGTGACCCTGGTGCCGGTCGACCGGGCCCCGTACACGCCGGCCGCCCCGTCCGGCTGGCCGGCGGTGGCCGACGCGGTGACGACGATCGTGATCCTCGGTGGACTCCAGGCCCTCTGGGGCGCGGCCTGGTGGCGCCGGCACGCCCACGCGTCCGCGCGATTCCGAGTGCCGCATCGGCTCGCCTGGTCCGTCTGGCCCGTCCGGCAGGTTCGTCGGGGAACAGCGCGCGGTACCCGTGACCCCGGCCACCCCGCATTTATCCGTCATGCCGGATGTGCGGAGCCTCGCCAAGGAGAAGAACCCCCGGGCTCCGCGAACCACCCGCGCGCGCGGACCGTCCTACGACCGGACGCCTTCAAGAAGCGAACGCCGAACTCGGCGACCATGACCGCGCTTCCAGGGGCATAACGGGAAAGGACCCCATGAAACTGACACTCAAGGCCACGGCGGTAGCGGCAACCATTGCCTCCACTGTCGTACTGGCAGCTCCGGGAACCGCGTCGGCCGACCCCAAGGACGGCTATATCGCGGGGAAGATCTACCTCTTCGACGGCCACAACAACACCGGGGACGTGCTGCAGCTCGAACCGGCGGACATCCTCAACATCGGCTGGGCGTGGAACGACCGGGCCAGCTCGGTGTGGAACCTCAGTAACGATCAGGTCTGCATCTGGACCGACATCAACCACCACGGCTATTACTTCAGCATCCCGGCGGGCGCGAAGCAGGAACTGCTGTTCCTCTACGACAACGCGGTGTCCTCCATCTCGGTCAGCGGCTGCGGAGGCTGAGCCGTCCGATCGACCGATCCCGCCGTCCACCCGCGCTTGGAGGGGACGGCGGGATACGGCCGCCGGCGGAGCCGCAGGCGGCGCTCGTCAGTAACCCGAGGCCGTTTCTTGCCTGAGGTATCGGGTGCCCTCGCCCAGCGGGCAGTCACCTGCGATGCCCGGCAGACGAGATCCGTCTCCCCCTCAGAGGGCCGCATGACGTCGAGCGCCACCGGCGAGCCCGTCGTCACGCAGGAGGGCACCGAGGCCCGTATCGGCATCGATCTCCGTCCGGGCAGCCTCATCCTCACCCAGACCGGCGAGGACTTCGCGGCGCACCATGCCTGGGTGTACTTCTCCTCGGTGTCCGCTGGCCCCTGGTTCGCGTCGGAGGTCGGGTTCTCCGCGAAGGGGCCGGACGACGGGGCGGTGGGGCTGACCGTGGATCTCCTCAGCAAGGACTTCGATGGTCCCCGAACGAGGAACACGAGCGGGGCGCCGAACTCACTCGTGCCGCTCTGCTCCACTCCGCTCCACGCCCGGATGGCCCCGCCGCGCACGCGCTGAGACAGACGCTTCTGACCGGATACGGCCAGGCACCGTCCCAGCGGCGTTCCGGTCGGCCCCAGGGCTATGCGGAGGTCGGCGCCATACGGCGCCCACGAGCGTTTCCCCGGGCATAGGGCGGGGGTCGGGGGCGGAACCGGTCGCTGACGTGCGGATCATCGACCGGCATGCCGTAGACTGGGGGAACACCGACGCGGGGTGGAGCAGCTCGGTAGCTCGCTGGGCTCATAACCCAGAGGTCGCAGGTTCAAATCCTGTCCCCGCTACTTTTCCAGTGGCTCCAGACGTTTAC
>NZ_JBEYHT010000107.1:0-10963 GCF_040635425.1 Streptomyces laurentii
CTAAGGAAGTGGTGTCGGAGGCGGCTCGGCGCCGTAGAAAGCCCAGCAAGGCGGGTGTCGTCCTCTCCGAGCGGCTCTACATCGAGACGGCCTCGCCTCGACGCCGCCCGGAAGGCCGGGCCCGTCCGGGTCACCAGCCCCCGGACTGCCCCGTCAGCTCCTTGATCGCCGGACGCGCCGCGTCCAGCACCGTCATGAACCAGGCGGAGAACGGTACGGCCGCGTGCCGCTCCGCGAGCTCGTCCGCCGTCACGAAGGCGGTCTCGCCGATCTCCTCCGGGTCCGGCAGCGGAGTCGCCTGCACCAGGCCGACGAAGAGGTGGTTGAACTCCTGCTCCACCAGGCCCGAGGCCGGGTCCGGGTGGTTGTAGCGGACCGTCCCCGCCTCCGCGAGCAGCGACGGCGAGACGCCCAGCTCCTCGTAGGTGCGCCGGGCCGCCGCCGCGAACGGCGCCTCGCCCGGGTAGGGGTGGCCGCAGCAGGTGTTCGACCACACACCGGGGGAGTGGTACTTCCCGAGCGCCCGGCGCTGGAGCAGCAGCCGTCCGGCCTCGTCGAAGAGGAAGACGGAGAAGGCGCGGTGCAACTGCCCCGGCGCCTGGTGCGCGGCGAGCTTCTCCGCCGTACCGATCGTGACGCCGTCCTCGTCGACCAGTTCGAGCATGATCGGCTCCTCGGCCGAGACCGGCCCGAGGCCGCTCGGCGAACTGTGAGCCAGGGTGACTGGTGTGGTCGGCATACCCATCCTTCGCTTTGGTCCTCGCCCTGGGGGCAAGCTCAGTCTGCCGTACAAAACCGGCTTGTCCGCACTTCGGCGGCCGGACATGGCCGCTCCCGCCACCCCGGAGTACGCCCCGGAACGGTGGGAGCGGGCCGGCGCTCAGACCCCGAAAGCCGCGGGATACCAGATCGTGCCCCCGGCGACGGCTCCGGAACCGTCCAGATCCAGGGCCATCATCGCTTCGTCCGGAACAGCGAAGGCTGGCCGGATCCTGTACACGGACGCTTGTACGAATCCGAAGCGCGGGTAGTACGCGGGGTGGCCGAGTACGAGGACCAGCCGCTCCCCGCTCAGCCGCGCCGCGTCCAAGGCGGCCCGGATGACGGCCTGACCGGCGCCCGTGCGCTGGTAGGCGGGGGCCACCGCGACCGGCGCGAGCGCCGCCGCCGGGACGCCGTCCACCCGGCAGCGGGTGAGCAGGGCGTACGCGGCGACCGTGCCGTCCGGCGCCTCCGCCACGCGGCCGAGCCCCGGCAGCCAGGCCTCCTCGTCGGCGCGCAGCGCGTCCACGATCCCCGCCTCGGCCGGGGTCTCGAAGGCCGCCGTGAGGATCTCGCGTACGACGGGATGATCGGCGGCCGTCTCCGCGCGGGTCCGCCAGCGCGGGTCCGCCGGGCGCAGCACGAAGCCGGTGTAGCCGTAGTCGCCGCCGTGCTCCCGGCGCAGGGTGATCTCGGCGCGGGCCGCGGCGACCGCCTCGGTCATGCCGGGCACGGAGGTGTCCATCGTGTCGGCCCGCTCGCCGAGCGGTGCGAGGTACGCGTCCCAGTCGCTCTCCGGCTGCGGGACGACGCCGAGGACGTGGTAGCCGGCCGTGACGGCCGCCGCCGTGTTCGCGGCGACGGTCCGCAGCGGGTAGTGCGGATCCCAGAAGGCCCGGGCCCCGGCGGACGGTTCCTCGGTGGTCCACCCGCACTCGGTGACCACGAGGGTGCCGCCGGGGGAGAGGAGCCGGCGCCATTCGGCGAGCGCCCGGTCGAAGCCGAGGGCGAAGACCGCGCTCTCGGCCCAGACCAGGTCGAAGGAGGCGTCGGGCAGGTCGAGCGCGCCCATGTCGGCCCGTACGGTACGGATCCGGTGGCCGAGCCCCTGCGCGGCGGCGGCCGCCCGCAGCTCGTCCAGGAACGGTTCGTGCAGGTCGACGGCGGTCACCTCGGCGCCCGCCGCGGCCAGCAGCAGCGAGGAGCGGCCCGGGCCGCAGCCGAGGTCGAGCACGCGCGGCCGCTCGGGCAGCGGGCCCGCCGCTTCGAGCATGCGTCGGGTGGTGGCGTCGGAGCCGGGGGCCTGCCGCGGCAGGCCGTGGTGCAGGGTGAAGAAAGCGTCACGCGGGACGCTCGGGTCGTGCTGGGTGCTGTCGTGATCGGACAACGTGGGAAACCCCTTGTCAGGAGGGGCCCCGGCCGTGCGGGGACACCCCGGGCATCCGGAAGGGTTCCGGGAAGGGGCCCAGGGGCGTCTCTCGGACGAGATCAGGCAGGCCGGTGACCCGAAGGAAGCGAAAGGTCGGACCGTGTGGCGCCCCTGCGGGCGTCCTCCACCGCGGCGGTCATCAACCTCAGCCCCTCTCCCTGCCGATGTCCTGTGACGTCGATACGCAACCGTACGACGTGGTGGCACAGGCTAGCAGCATCGGCCGGTCACAGGCAGAGCCTGGCCTCGTGCGCGGCGTGACCGGCCGGCTCCAGCTGGAAGGTGCAGTGCTCGACGTCGAAGTGCGCGCCGAGGCAGCCCTGGAGCGCGTGCAGCATCTGCTCGTGGCCGACGGTGTCCAGCGTCTCCTGGGTCACCACCACGTGCGCGGACAGCACCGGCAGGCCCGAGGTGATCGTCCAGGCGTGCAAGTCGTGGACGTCCTCGACGCCCGGCAGGGCCACGATGTGCGCCCGGACCTCCGCCATGTCGACACCCTTGGGGGCCGACTCCAGGAGCACGTCCAGCGTCTCCCGCAGCAGTTTCACCGTGCGCGGCACGATCATCAGGCCGATCACGAGCGAGGCGATCGGGTCCGCGTACTGCCAGCCGGTGAGCAGGATGACGCCCGCGGCGACCAGCACCGTCACCGAGCCGAGCGCGTCGGCGAGGACCTCCAGGTAGGCGCCGCGCACGTTCAGGCTGTCCTTCTGCCCGCGCATCAGCAGGGACAGCGAGACGATGTTGGCGACCAGGCCGACCACGGCGAAGACGATGGTGGGTCCGCCCTTGGTCTCGGCCGGTTCGAGGAACCGCTCGATCGCCTCGAAGAGGACGTAACCGCCGACGCCGAGCAGCAGCAGACAGTTGGCGAGCGCGGCCAGGATCTCGGCCCGCGCGTAGCCGAAGGTGCGGTTGCCGCTCGGCGGCCGGTTGGCGAAGTGGATGGCGAGCAGCGCCATCCCGAGGCCGAGGGCGTCGGTCGCCATGTGGGCCGCGTCCGCGATCAGCGCGAGCGAGTCGGCGAGCAGGCCGCCGACGATCTCCACCACCATGACGGAGAGCGTGATGCCGAGCGCGATGCGCAGTCGGTTCCGGTAGGCGGCGGCCGCGGTGCCGGTCGGCGGCGGGCCGCCGTGGCTGTGTCCGTGGTCGTGTCCAGCCCCCATGGCGAGGCCTCCCGATCGTGTCGTCGTCCGGTGCTCCGATTCGCCAGTGAACTACGGGTGGGGGGTATGTGCAACACGGTACTGAACACCGTTGTCATATGCTCTGACCTGCGGGGATACGATTCGAGTCGTCATGTGGCCGATCATCGTCGCCGGGGCGGACGGCCGCGCGCGCGGACCCGGTTTTTGTGACCCGGACGGTTGATCACCCATGATGTGGGCAGCGGGGTCGGCTCACCTGTTCGACGGTGGGGCGGCCGTGCGGAGGCGGTACCGCGAAACCTCGGTGAATTCGCGCTTCCGTCATCCGATAGCCTCAGCCGACGTGCCGCCGCCCGGCACCGGGCCGGATTGCCGAGCCCGGCGTCGTGTCGTGGGTTCCACCGGCCCGTCCGTCAGCTCCAAGGAGTGAGTTCGCCCTGTCGACCGCCATCCTCACCGGCCCGCCGGTACCCGGATCGTCGCTCGACGCCGATCTGCGGTCCCTCGGCTTCGACGTCGAGATCGCGTCCGGTCCCCACGAGACGGGCACGCTGCTCGCCCGGGTACCCGCCGATGAGCGGGTCGCCCTGGTGGACCCCCGCTTCGTCGGCCACACCCACGCGCTGCGGCTCGCCCTGACCGACCCCCGCTTCCCGGCCGCCACCGCGCCCGGCGCGCTCACCGCGCAGCCCGAGGCCCGGCCGGCCCTGACCCGCGCCCTGGCCGCGGCCGAGCGGACCGCGCCGGCCGCCCCCGTCGCGTACGGCACCGCGCCCGGCGGCGCCCCGGCCGCCGCCCGGGAGACCGCCGGCAGCCTGCCCGACTCCGTCGCCGACGCGCTCGACGCCGACGGCACCGCCGTCCACCGTCCGCAGCTCGGCACCCTCGTCGCCGCCGTGCCCACGACTCCCGCGGCCCGCCACGAGGCGCGCGCCGCCGTCGAGGCCGTCGACGACGAGGCCGTACGGCTGCGCTCCGCGGTCAAGGCCCACGACGGCTTCTTCACGACCTTCTTCATCAGCCCGTACTCGCGCTACATCGCCCGCTGGTGCGCGCGCCGCGGCCTGACCCCGAACCAGGTCACCACCGCCTCGCTGCTCACCGCGCTGATCGCGGCCGGCTGCGCCGCCACCGGCGAGCGCGCAGGCTTCGTCGCCGCCGGTGTGCTGCTGCTGGTCTCCTTCGTCCTCGACTGCACGGACGGGCAGCTCGCCCGCTACGCGCTCAAGTACTCGACGATGGGCGCCTGGCTCGACGCCACCTTCGACCGCGCCAAGGAGTACGCCTTCTACGCCGGTCTCGCGCTCGGCGCCGCCCGCGGCGGCGACGACGTGTGGGCCCTCGCGCTCGGCGCCATGGTCCTGATGACCTGCCGCCACGTCGTGGACTTCGCCTTCAACGAGGCGAACACGAACGACGCCGCGAGCGCGGGCAGCACCGCCAAGACCAGCCTGGGCGTGTCCAGCCGGCTCGACAGCGTCGGCTGGACGGTCTGGGCCCGGCGCATGATCATCCTGCCGATCGGCGAGCGCTGGGCGATGATCGCCGTCCTCACCGCCGTCACCAGCCCCCGGATCGTCTTCTGGGCGCTGATCATCGGCTGCGCCTTCGGCGCCTGCTACACCACCGCCGGCCGGCTGCTGCGCTCGCTGGGCCGCAAGGCCCCGCGCACCGACCGGGCCGCCCGCGCCCTCGCCGACCTCGCCGACTCCGGCCCGCTCGCCTCGGGCGTCGCCCGGATGTTCCGCCGCGGCCGGGCCAAGGGACTCGTCGCCCCGCTGTTCGCCCTGATCGGCGCGGCCTGCGTGCTCGTGTGCGCCGCCGTGACCGGTCCCGGCTGGGCCACGGTGTGCGCCGCCGTCGCGTACGTCCTCCTGGCCGGGCAGGCCGTCGCCGCCCCGCTCAAGGGCACGCTCGACTGGCTCGTCCCGCCGGTCTTCCGGGCCGCCGAGTACGGCACGATCCTCGTCCTGGCCGCCAGGTCCGACGCCGCCCAGGCCCTTCCGGCCGCATTCGGGCTGGTCGCGGCGGTCGCCTACCATCACTACGACACGGTGTACCGCATTCGCGGCAACGCCGGCGCACCGCCCGCCTGGCTGGTGCGGGTCCTCGGCGGCCACGAGGGACGCACGCTCGTGGTGACCGCCCTCGCCGCCCTGCTGGCGAACCGTGGCAATGACCTCACCACGGCCCTGACCGTTCTCGCGGTCGCCGTGGGTCTCGTGGCGCTCGTGGAGTCGATCCGTTTCTGGGTCTCCTCCGGGGCGCCCGCCGTACACGACGAAGGAGAGACAGCATGATTGGCCTCGTACTGGCAGCCGGTGCCGGACGGCGTCTGCGCCCCTACACCGACACCCTTCCGAAGGCCCTCGTGCCCGTGGACCCGGCCGGCGACGGCTCGCTGACGGTCCTCGACCTCACGCTGAAGAACTTCGCCGAGGTCGGCCTCGAAGAGGTCGCGATCGTCGTCGGCTACCGCAAGGAGGCCGTGTACGCGCGCAAGGAGCAGCTGGAGTCGAAGTACGGCCTCAAGCTGACCCTCGTCGACAACGACAAGGCCGAGGAGTGGAACAACGCCTACTCCCTGTGGTGCGCCCGTGAGGTCCTGAAGCAGGGCGTCATCCTCGCCAACGGCGACACCGTGCACCCGGTCTCCGTCGAGAAGACCCTGCTCGCCGCGCGCGGCGAGGGCCGGAAGATCATCCTCGCCCTCGACACGGTGAAGAACCTCGCCGACGAGGAGATGAAGGTCGTCACCGCCGACGGCAAGGGCGTCCAGAAGATCACCAAGCTGATGGACCCGGCCGACGCGACCGGCGAGTACATCGGTGTCACCCTCATCGAGGCCGAGGCCGCCGAGGAGCTGGCCGACGCCCTGAAGACCACCTTCGAGCGCGACCCCGACCTGTACTACGAGGACGGCTACCAGGAGCTGGTCAACCGCGGCTTCACCGTCGACGTGGCCCCCATCGGCGACGTCAAGTGGGTCGAGATCGACAACCACGACGACCTCGCGAAGGGCCGGGACATCGCGTGCCAGTACTGACCCGGCTCATTCCGTCGCCGGTCGTCGTCGACATCCGCGGAGGGGCGCTGGACGACCTGTCCGCGCTCCTCGCGGACCAGCGGATCTCCAGCAACGGGCGGATCGCGGTCGCCATCAGCAGCGGCTCCGGCCTGAAGCTGCGTGACCGCTTCGCCCCCGAGCTGCCGAGCGCCGACTGGTACCCGGTCTCCGGCGGCACCATCGACGCGGCCGTCAAGCTCGCCGACGCCATGCGCGGCAAGCGGTACGACGCGGTCGTGGCGCTCGGCGGCGGCAAGATCATCGACGTGACCAAGTACGCGGCGGCCCGGGTCGGACTGCCGCTGGTGGCCATCGCGACCAACCTGTCGCACGACGGGATCTGCTCGCCGATCTCCACGCTGGACAACGACAACGGGCGCGGCTCCTACGGGGTGCCCACCCCGATCGCGCTGGTCATCGACCTCGACGTGATCCGGGACGCCCCGGCGCGCTTCGTCCGCTCCGGCATCGGTGACGCCATCTCCAACCTCTCCGCCATCGCGGACTGGGAGCTGTCCCACCGCGAGACCGGCGAGAAGGTCGACGGTCTGGCCGCCGCCATGGCCCGCAGCGCGGGCGAGGCGGTGCTCCGGCACCCCGGCGGCGTCGGCGAGGACGACTTCCTCGTCACCCTCTCCGAGGGCCTGGTGATGTCCGGCATCGCCATGTCGATCAGTGGCGACAGCCGCCCCTCCTCGGGCGCCTGCCACGAGATCAGCCACGCCTTCGACCTGCTGTACCCGACGCGTGCCGCCAGCCACGGCGAGCAGTGCGGCCTCGGTGCCGCCTTCGCCATGCACCTGCGCGGGGCCCGCGACGAGTCCGCGAAGATGGTCGCCACCCTGCGCCGGCACGGCCTGCCCGTGGTCGCGGAGGAGATGGGCTTCACCGTGGACGAGTTCGTCCGCGCCGTGGAGTTCGCCCCGCAGACCCGCCCCGGGCGCTACACCATCCTCGAACACCTCGACCTGTCCGCCGACGAGATCAGGGACGCATACGCCGACTATGCACAAACCATCGGTAGCTGAGCTGCGTCCGGTCGTCCACCCCCCGGGTGTGAAGGACCGGCGCAGCGGCGAACACTGGGGCGGCCGCCTCTACATGCGGGAGATCTCGATACGGATCACCCGGCAGCTGGCGAACACCCGTGTGACCCCGAACCAGCTGACGTACCTGATGACCATCGCCGGCGTGCTCGCCGCTCCGGCGCTGCTCCTCCCGGGCGTCTGGGGCGCGGTCCTCGGTGTCGTCGCCGTCCAGCTCTACCTGCTGCTCGACTGTGTCGACGGCGAGCTGGCCCGCTGGAAGAAGCAGTTCTCGCTGGGTGGTGTCTACCTCGACCGGGTCGGCGCCTACCTGTGCGACGCCGCCGTCCTGGTCGGCTTCGGCCTGCGCGCCGCCGACCTGTGGGGCGGCGGCCGGATCGACTGGCTGTGGGCCTTCCTCGGCACCCTCGCCGCGCTCGGCGCCATCCTGATCAAGGCGGAGACCGACCTCGTCGGCGTCGCCCGGCACCAGGGCGGACTGCCGCCGGTCAAGGAGTCGGCCGCCGAGCCGCGCTCCTCGGGTGTGGCGCTGGCCCGCCGGGCCGCCGCCGCGTTCAAGTTCCACCGGCTGATCCTCGGCATCGAGGCGTCGCTGCTGATCCTCGTCCTCGCGATCGTGGACCAGCTCCGGGGCGACCTGTACTTCACCCGGCTCGGGGTCGCCGTACTGGCCGGCATCGCGCTGCTCCAGACCGTGCTGCACCTGGTGTCGATCCTCGCGTCCAGCAGGCTCAAGTGAGGACCGGCACCATGACCCGACCGATGAAGCTGGGCGCCGTCGTCATCACCATGGGCAACCGCCCCGACGACCTGCGCGCCCTGCTCGACTCCGTCGCCCGGCAGGAGGGCGACCCCATCGAGGTCGTCGTGGTCGGCCAGGGGGTCGAGATCCCCGGGCTGCCCGCGGGCGTCCGCTCGATCACCCTGCCGGAGAACCTCGGCATCCCCGGCGGCCGCAACGTCGGCATCGAGGCGTTCGGCCCCGGCGGCACCGACGTCGACGCCTTGCTCTTCCTGGACGACGACGGGCTGCTCGCCAACACCGACACCGGCGAGCTGATCCGCCAAGCGTTCACCGCGGACCCGAAGCTGGGCATCGTCAGCTTCCGGATCGCGGACCCGGAGACCGGGATCACCCAGCGCCGGCACGTGCCGCGGCTGCGCGCCTCGGACCCGATGCGCTCGTCGCGGGTGACCACCTTCCTGGGCGGCGCCAACGCGGTGCGCACCAAGGTGTTCGCCGAAGTCGGCGGTCTGCCCGACGCGTTCTTCTACGCGCACGAGGAGACCGATCTCGCCTGGCGGGCGCTCGACGCCGGATGGATGATCGACTACCGTTCCGACATGGTGCTGCTGCACCCCACCACCCCGCCGTCCCGGCACGCGACGTACCACTTCAACGTGGCCCGCAACCGCGTGTGGCTGGCCCGTCGCAACCTTCCCGCACTCCTCGTGCCGGTCTATCTCGGCGTCTGGCTGCTCCTCACGCTGGCCCGGCGGCCCTCCGTTCCCGCCCTCAAGGCCTGGTTCGGCGGCTTCCGGGCGGGCTGGAAGGTCCCCTGCGGTCCGCGACGTCCCATGGGGTGGCGTACGGTGTGGCGGCTGACCCGGATGGGACGCCCACCGGTCGTCTGACATCGTGGTACCCGACTTTGCCGCGCATCTTGAACACGAAAGTTTTCGACTTGTGAGTGACACAACCCAGGACGGTGGGGTCGCGACGAGCGCCCGGCCGTCCGTCGACTCCGGCCTGAGTCCGGCCGAACTGGCCGCGAAGCACGGTCTCACGGTCAGCGGTGCCCGGCCGGGCCTCGGGGAGTACGTCCGCCAGCTGTGGGGCCGGCGCCACTTCATCCTGGCCTTTTCCCAGGCGAAGCTCACCGCCCAGTACAGCCAGGCGAAGCTCGGCCAGCTGTGGCAGGTGGTGACCCCGCTGCTGAACGCGGGCGTCTACTACCTGGTCTTCGGCGTGATCATCGGCGCGGACCGCGGTATGTCGCATTCCGTGTACATCCCGTTCCTCGTGACCGGTGTGTTCGTGTTCACCTTCACGCAGAGTTCGGTGATGGCGGGCGTCCGGGCGATCTCCGGCAACCTCGGTCTGGTCCGGGCCCTGCACTTCCCGCGCGCCTCGCTGCCGATCTCCTTCGCGCTCCAGCAGCTCCAGCAGTTGCTGTTCTCGATGATCGTGCTGGCCGGCGTCGCGGTCGCCTTCGGCAGCTACCCCTCGCTCAGCTGGGTGCTGCTGGTTCCCGCGCTGCTGCTGCAGTTCGTCTTCAACGCGGGCCTGGCGATGGTCGTGGCGCGGATGGGTGCCAAGACCCCCGACCTCGCCCAGCTGATGCCGTTCATCATGCGTACCTGGATGTACGCGTCCGGCGTCATGTTCTCCATCCCGGTGATGCTGAAGGACAAGCCGGGCTGGATCGCCAACCTGCTGCAGTACAACCCGGCCGCGATCCACATGGACCTGATCCGCTTCGCGCTGATCGACGGGTACGGCGGCTCCAACCTGCCCCCGCACGTCTGGCTGGTCGCCCTGGCCTGGTCGCTGGTCATCGGCGTGGGCGGCTTCGTCTACTTCTGGAAGGCCGAGGAGAGGTACGGCCGTGGCTGACACGAACCAGGACCGGGTGCCCACGGTCATCGCGGACGACGTCCACATCGTCTACCGGGTCAACGGCGGCGCGGGCGGCAAGGGCAGCGCCACCGCCGCCCTCAGCCGGATCCTCAAGGGCCGCAAGGGCGAGAAGGAACGCGGCGTCCGCAAGGTGCACGCCGTACGCGGTGTCTCCTTCACCGCGTACCGCGGCGAGGCCATCGGCCTCATCGGCACCAACGGCTCCGGCAAGTCCACCCTGCTGCGCGCCATCGCCGGCCTGCTGCCCACCGAGCACGGCAAGGTCTACACCGACGGCCAGCCCTCGCTGCTGGGTGTCAACGCGGCGCTGATGAGCGACCTGACCGGTGAGCGCAACGTGATCCTCGGCGGCCTGGCCATGGGCATGAGCCGCGAGGAGATCAAGAGCCGATATCAGGACATCGTCGACTTCTCCGGAATCAACGAGAAGGGCGACTTCATCTCGCTGCCGATGCGGACCTATTCGTCCGGCATGGGTGCCCGGCTCCGCTTCGCCATCGCGGCCGCCAAGCAGCACGACGTCCTCATGATCGACGAGGCGCTGGCGACCGGTGACCGCAAGTTCCAGATCCGCTCCGAGGAGCGCATCCGCGAACTGCGCAAGGAGGCCGGCACGGTCTTCCTGGTCAGTCACAGCAACAAGTCGATCCGGGACACCTGTGACCGGGTGCTCTGGCTGGAGAGGGGCGAGCTCCTGATGGACGGCCCGACCGACGAGGTCATCAAGGCCTACGAGCGTGAGACAGGCAAGTAGTCCCCGACGGGCATGCCGGCTCCCCGCCTTCGACCGCCCCCGCCGCGTTCCGCCGACGGGGGGGTCGCCGTGCGGGCCCTCCCCCCCGGGGGGGGGGGGGCGCCCGCTACCCC